>NZ_FXTM01000027.1 GCF_900182585.1 Balnearium lithotrophicum
AGGTCTCCCAAGACCAATGCACATGTTGAAAGGTTCATACAGACGGTGGAGAAGGAACTGTGGATGATAGAAGGGACTGAGCCGACAGTTGATGAAATGAACAGGAAACTATTTAGGTATCTAAGCTTTTACAACTTCGTTAGGCCTCATCAAGGTCTTGGTTATAAGACTCCAGTAGAGAAGTTTGAGGAATATATTAAAAAACTCCAGGGTGTCCACCATGTATTGAACGAGAACATTCGCTTGTCTTATCAACAACAATGCCGTATAGATTCTTAGGAAGAACAATGATGTTGGAAACTATTTCACATGGACTTAACTTTTCAAGGATTTTCTCAGCTTCTTTATTTTCTTTACCATATATGAGCAGGAGAAGTTCCAATTTTAATTTTTCTTCTTGAGGTAAACTATCTATCTCCTTTGAAAGTTCATCAACGGATTTTACTCCTAAGTGAGAAATGACATTCTCTAAAGTCTCTGAAAATGCCGAATTTTCAAAATTCAAAAAGTAGAAAAGAAAGAAAATAAAGAAGAGCAAAAGCCTCATTTCCTACTCCAACGTCTAAGAATTTTTGGAATTTTACAAAATTAGATACCAGAGGACAGCTCTTCAATAATCTCTTCAATATCTTTAGTAGTTACTTCCTTTCTTGTTGAAAAATCCTCTATTCTTCCCGATAACCAGAAGAGATATTTTGCACTTTTAAAGTTTTTAGAGATTCCCTTTCTCATTACCGGTCTAAAGTATCCTATAGGTCTACTCCAAATAGTTACATCATCGGAGCTACACTTTTCACATCTTGTTTTTCTTCCTACCATCTTGTGACCACAGTTGTTGCACGTTGTCAAAAAGGGAGTTTTTGTTAGATACTGAATCGGAAAGTTTCTTATGATACTAAATATCAACTTCTCCTGCTCATCCGGATTCATCTCTTCAGCGGTGAAAAGGTGCATAATACTTCCACCGGTAGCGTAGGACTGAAAGTGAGAATTAACATCTATCTGTTTTAAAAGGTCTCCTTCCTGAAACGGTGCTTGAAATCCGGAGGTAAGGAAAACTCTTCCTGAGTCTACATCCCCATTCACGTAAATTTTTGGTTTAACTTTCACCTTCACTTCCAACCTCCACAAGTTCAAAGATTTTTTCCTCAAACTTTGAAACAGCCCTTCTTATGAATTCGTTAAGCTTACTATCCTTGGATAAATCCAAGCTTCTATTTCCATTCATAGCCTCTGAGAGTAGATATGCAAAGGATACATCCTTTTGAGCCATTTTACAGGCAGCATTTTCACTGGGAGCATACTCCAATGAATAGAGGACCCCATCCCTTTTCATAAAGTAGTGAAGCTTCTCGTACAAGTACTGAGCTATCTGGTGGGCATACTCCTTTGCCTCATCGTTAAAGAGTCCTCCCTTAAAACCAGCATTAATCATACCTTCGTGGACTCCAACAACGGAAAAGATGTTGAAGAGGGATTTATCGTCCTTTTGATAAAAGGACAAGTAGGGAAATAAATCCTTCCAATGTTCTTGGAGCCACTTTCTCTTCCTTTGAAGAGCTCTCGCTCCCACTTCCATCAGGTAATCAATCATTTCCTTTAATAATTGGAAATCATCCTTCGCCAAAAAGAGAAGCCTGTTCATATTTATTGCATAAACCCCGATTCCTCCTACACCGCTTCCAGAGTGAAAGGGATTTGAGCCAGTAACAGCTTCAACTTGAGAGATATCAAAGAGCATTCTACAGCAGTTGGAGTATATCATTCCTTCGTCAAAAGGTTTTATATAGGGATTCTTTTCCTTATAAATAGAGGGCTTTTCAAAGGGTTCTTTTAAATAGTTCTGTACGTAAAATCCCCCGAAGTACTCACTCTCCTTCAGAAGGAGCTTCCAAGCTGGGTTGTTCTTGTCAAAGTTTTCAGTAATGTTCACTGTTATTAGTGGAAATGTAAAGGGATTTCCGTCAGCATCTCCCCTCTTCATTGCTCTTATGAAGGCAGTGTTAATTCTGTCAAAGTAGTGGGAAGGGATTTGACTGTATGTAATATCAAGGAACTTTCCAGCATAAACTACAGGTTCGTTTGCCAATCTACTGTTGGGCTTTCCAAAGTCCAGTGTAATGTTTGAAAAGGGAGAATTTCCACTTCTAAAAGGTAGATTAATGTTGTAGAGAAACTCCTGCCAAAGGTTTTCAAGGTCGTAATCTGAATAGCTCTTCTTTCCTACTTTTTCGAGGTAGAAGAGATAACCTGCTGCAACTGTCGATAGGTCATTTAGGGAAGTTGCTCCCGAAACTTCCTGGGCGACGAGACAGATTAAATTTGCACACTGCATAAATAGAGTTTCAAGTCTTTTAGGGGGAGCAGCTCTCCTTTCATTTTTTGCATTGCTTTGGAGTCCATAAAAAGCAATGTCCTTTGCCGATAATCCTATACAGTAAGCTGAAAGTCTGTAGGTTTGATGATGGTAGGACCAGCCCTCTTCGTGGTGAATCCTTACAGGTAAACCCTCATATACAACATCAAACAGGTAATCCTTCATTACCTCACCGACAACTACGTGCTCTAAAACGGGAACACCCCTTACAAAGTTTGCATTGTTCCTTGAAACATCGTCGTTTGCTATAAAGAGGTCAATGAGTCTGAAGTACTTGTTCGCCATTCATTCCTCCACAGGATAGAAAGGATTAAACTGGTGTGGTAGTGATTTTACAGACTCTGAAATGAGGGATTTGTCCTCTCCTGTTAGTAAAGGGTATTCAACAGTCCTCAGGATGGTAAAGGGCAATGAGTATTTCATTATCAGGTTTATTGTTATTTCCACATGTTTTGTATATTCTAAAAGAGCTCTGTCACTTACTTCCTCCTCTGAAAACAGAATTCTTTTAAAGCGTTTCTTCTGGTTAGGGGTGTACTCATCTAAGAGGGGAATTTTTACATCGAGGGCAATGCCATCTATTAACCTATTTTTTATCAGTTTTTCAAGTTTTTTTGGATTAGTTCCGTTTGTATCAAGTCTTATGGGAAATCCTCTTTCCTTTACAAAGGAAAGTCCCTCCTCTAAGTTTGGTTCCAATGTTGGTTCCCCTCCAGAAACTATTACCAACTCTACTCCCAACAGTTTGGCCATTGATAGCTTTTGAGAGAGTTCCTCATAGTTCATAAATTCGGTGTTCCCCAATTTGCTAAAGAAATACCTGTTGTGGCACTGAAAACAGTTTAAGTTACAGAGGTTTATATCTGTATAGAATAGAATTGAGTGAACTCCTGGATGGTCTCTAAAACTTGTTGGGGTATCAACTTTTAGAAAAGGGGACAATTTCATCTACTCCTCTTGTCTATCGGTGGAAGTCGATTGGGGTATTTTTATTTTATTAAATCTTTGAAAGAAAGGCAGGGATATCCCTGCCTTTAGGATTAGTTACTGCGCAAATTTCTTGCCAGAGTCACTAAATTCCTTAATGCAGGAATTACCTCTTCCCATCTTCTTGTTTTTAAGCCGCAATCTGGATTAATCCAGAAGTTTTCCTTAGGGATAACCCTGAGAGCCCTATCCACAATTTCTCTCATTTCATCAACAGAGGGAATATAGGGTGAATGAATATCCCAAACCCCTAGTCCTATCTGTCTATTAAAGTTAACCTCCTCAAAAGCTTTAATGATATCTCCTTTTGAGCGGGATGCCTCAATAGAGATAACATCAAAATCCATATCAAGAATGTAGTCCATTATTTCTGAAAATTCTGAATAACACATATGAGTATGTATTTGAGTTTCTGGTTTTACAGAGGAGTGGCAAAGTCTAAAGGACTTTATAGCCCATTCGAAGTATTCATTCCACAGTCTCTTTTTAATAGGAGCTCTCTCCCTGATAGCAGGTTCATCTATTTGAACCACTTTTATCCCTGTTTTTTCATAGTCCTCAATTTCATCTTTTAAGGCTAAGGCAATTTGATAAGCTACCTCTCGTATAGGTATATCTTCCCTAACATAACTCCAGGAGATGATTGTAACAGGTCCTGTAAGCATTCCTTTTACCGGTTTTTCTGTAAGACTTTGAGCAAAAGAAACTTCTTTTATAGTCATAGGAGCTCTTCTTGAAACATCTCCGTAGATTATGGGTGGTCTATAGCAACGAGTTCCGTAAGAAATAACCCAGCCATTACCTGTAGTTGCAATTCCTTCCAATTTCTCAGCAAAAAATTCGACCATATCCGTTCTTTCAAACTCTCCATGAACAAGAACATCCAGTCCTAAGTCTTCCTGAATTTGAATAGCTTTAGAGATTTCTCCTCTTATAAATGTTTCATAATCTTCCTTAGATAAAAGTCCTTTTCTATATAGTAGCCTAATCCTTCTAATCTCTTCTGTTTGAGGAAAAGAGCCTATCGTCGTTGTGGGAAAGAGCGGTAATTTGAGCACTTCCTTTTGAACTTTTACACGTTCTTCATAAGAAGGCTTTCTTTCAAAGTCATCTTCCTTAAGTAAAGAAACTCTCTTCCTTACTTCCTCATTTCTTCCAAAAGGAAGTGTCAATCCTTTAATCCACTCTTTAACTTCAGATTCCCTTTCCTCTATATTAGCAGTGAGATTTAGTTCTTTTAAACGCTCCTCAGCAAAGGAAATTTTTGCTTTTAATTCATCTGGAAGTGAAGAACTTTCAATGCTAACTGGCAAGTGAAAAAGGGGAGCTGCATTTGTTAAAACTATATTCTCTCCGAGCTTTTCAACAAAACTCCTTATTTTGAATGGATTAACTCTCCAAACGTTTCTTCCATCTACAATTCCTGCATATAGAATTTTTCCTTCTCTATCGATTTTCTCAAGTTGTTTAAGATTTTCCCCTCTATCATGAACTAGGTCTATACCAATACCATCTACTGGTAAGTTAAAAAGAAGTTCCAGTCTATCTACACTGTCATAGTAAGTGAAGAGATTTACGGAACATTTAGCATAAGAAAATACTTGATAAACCTCTTCTATTAATTTCCAATCCTCTTTGGAGAGCTCTAAGACCAAAGCCGGGTCATCTAAGTGAACTGACAGAAAATTTTTTGAATTCATGTACTCAATGTAGAGTCCAGTAAGCTCTTTTAGAGCTCCCTCAAAAAACTCCCTCTTTAACCCCTTAGAGAGTTTCAAAAATGTAAAAGGACCAATTAGGTATACATTTTTTTTCGCTTTTTCATGCCTGTCCCAGATGGGTTTTTCAATAGAAAAGTTAGGAACTCTCTCCTCAAAATCAGGGACAAGGTAGTGATAGTTTGTATTGAACCACTTGGTCATTTCGAGGGCTCTTTTTCCTCGGCACAGTTCAAAGTAATCATTCAGGCTACCAACTTTGTAAACACCAAAAGTGATAGCTGTGTCTAACATTGGGTCATAGAGAGTCATTTCTCCTTCTGGGAAGGCATCTACATACTTCCTGTAGGTCTTCTCTCTTTTTCTCTCAATTTCACCAATTCCTGAGAACAGTTCCTCCTCTGAGACTCTCTTACTCCAGTATCCCTCTACAAGCTTTTTAAATTCTCTCTGTTTCCCTATCCTAGGGAAACCGTAGGCATACGTCTTCATCTTTCCCTCCTGGGGTGTTTTTTTTCAACACCCGCAGGAGTTCTAGGCGGGAAAAGAAAAAGGAACACCCTCTCCTTTCCCGCGCCCCGAACCCCCGCAGGACGCGAAGGGGTAGAGATTCCTCTACCCATCACGGGCCGGTCTCCCGGCTTGCAGGATTTAACGGGCGATAGCCTTCCCAGAGCGGGAGCTCTTCACCCTTCCACTCCAGTGGCTAAAGCCCTTCTTTTTTTCCTGCTCACGGTTGCGAGGACAGCGCCGGACTTTCACCGGACTTCCCGTTCACCCGTGACAGTGGAAAGTTTAGTAAATACCCACCAAAAAGTAAATATTGAGTTATCATTTTCCTGCGAACCTAAATATCTGGAGGTGCTATGGAGTTCAGGTTAGAGAAGAACAGAATAAGCTTAGAATTGGAGGACGGTCAGGAGGCATTTATAACTTTTGGAGTTGAAAAGGAAAAAAAAGTTTTAGTTGTTAGTACAACCTATGTTCCTGAAAATCACAGAGGTAAAGGCTTAGCTGGTAAGCTTTCCCAAAAACTCGTTGAATTTGCAGATGAGAATGGATATAAAATCTATCCGCTTTGTTCTTATACTCAGAAATTCCTTATGAGAAAGAGACCCGATTTAATAGCTGAGGCGGAATAATGGAAGTAGCTATAACAACAGATAGAAAGCCCTCAAAGGAAATGATAGAGGAAGCTACAAAGTTATCAGAGAAATTAGAAGCTCCTCTTGTAAAGAGGAGACATCTAACAATTAATGCAATAAGGAAGGCTTTTAACAGGAACGTCTTGGTTGTCAATAGAGATTTAACACTTACCCTGCATACACTGAGAGGTCAAAAACTCTTTTTCCATCCTGGACTTTTCAAGATACGCTTACTCAACTATCTCCAAACGGGAAAGGAAGCAATGGTTGAGGCAATGGATTTAAAAGAGGGAGAAACGGTTCTTGACTGTAACCTTGGATTAGCACAGGATGCACTTATGGCAGCGTTTGTCTCAAAAAGAAAAGTTGTAGGAGTTGAAAAAGACCCCGTTATCTACGAGATAGTTAAAAGAGGACTTAGAAAGTACATGCCTTCAGGAAAGTTAAAAGTTGCAGATTTCGCCTTTAAACTGGTAGAGTCTCACCTTTCTGACAATTATCTATTTTTGAGAGGACTTCCAGATAGATCCTTCGATATTGTTTACTTTTCCCCTATGTTTGTAAAACCTAAGTGGCACTGTGATGTTATGTCTCCCTTTAGAGAAGTAGCTCCTAAAGATTTTATTTCTCCAGAAACATTGAAGGAGGCTGAAAGAGTAGCAAGAAAAAGAGTAGTTATAAAGATAAACAAGGGAGTAAAGGAACAGTTCTCCTTTCTGTCAGATTACAAAAAGATGGAAAGTTCAACGAACGTTGAGTATATCTTTAAGGAAGTTTAATTGGAGGCGGCGGGCGGATTCGAACCGCCGAATAAGGGATTTGCAGTCCTCCGTTTGTATGACTATTTAGTTCAATCTTAGTCTTGATAAATCAAGGTTTTGCTCCAATTGATTAATGCTATTGTTTTGCATTATTTTGTACTTAATTATGAAATTTTGATGCATTACTTGGCACGTTTTAGGCACACTGAATTAGATTTCCACGTTTGGGGTTAATTCTAAGTTAGATAAGGCTTTCATCTTGTGTTCTTCTGTAATCTTTGTATAAATTAACGTAGTATTAATTGTAGAGTGCCCCATGAGCTTTTTTAATGTTACTAAATCTACGCCGTTCATAGCTAAATGACTTGCAAACGTGTGCCTTAAAGTATGACATGTAACATCTGTTAGTCCAGCCTTTTTGGCATACCTGCTAATTAGTTTGCTAAGATGGATTCTCTTAACCGTTATGGGCTTATCTGGGTTAAGTTCTTTAAGTCTTTTAAAAGCTTTATATGCAGTTTTATTTAGAGGAATTGTTCTATCCCGGTAGTTTTTGGTCGTAAATTCCTCTTTGTTGGTTACTCTCAAGAGCCTATGTTTCAGGTCAACGTCTTCCCAATCTAAGTTAACAAGCTCCGAGAGTCTTAATCCAGTATTCAGAGCAACAATTGCATAAAGCTTTACATCCTCTCGGTCTATGCTATCCAAAAACTGCTTTATCTCTTCTTTTGTTAGAAATCTAAGTTTTCCTTCTGGTTGCTTTAACAGTTTTACTTTTTTGAACGGATTTTCTGGAAGAAGCTCCCACTCTACAGCCTTAGAAACTATTGACTTAATCGTCCTTAGTTGCTTGTTAACAGTAAATCGGCTTAAACCCCTTTCAATTAACAGTAGTTTGTACTTTTCAAGATGTTCTGGATTAAGTTTGTCAAGACGACTTACACCCTTACGGAGTAGAAAGCTCAAAAATGCCGAAAATACTGATTTTTCTGTTTTCCACGTCTGTTCCGTTTTATGAGCCTTAGCATATTCTGAGTATTTTTCCCAAAATTCCTTAAGAGGGATTCCTACAGGAATTTTAAGAGTTTTCCGTGCAATTTGAAGCTCAATATCTTTAAGCATAAGCTCTGCCATTTTTTTATCAGTAAACCCTGTAGAACGGCGAATCCTTCTTCCGTCAGGGAGTCTATAGTCCACCCACCAGTATTTTCCACGCTTAAATATCCTTGCCATAACAAAAAGATTATATCAATTGGTTGAAATTTATCGCAAAAGGTCTTAAATTAACCAAAGTAAATGCAAAACAATTGCATAGGAGAGCCTGAGATGAGTGAAGAGTTGCTTACAGGAAAGGAAGCTGCTGAATTCCTTAAATTGAGCTATCACTATCTTATGAGATTAGCTTCCCAGGGAGTAATTCCTTCTCATCAGAAAGGAAGAAAATGTAAACGCTACTTTCTTAAGAGCGAATTAATTGCATGGTTAAAAGGGGAAGGAGCCTCTCCGAAAAGGAGAGGAAGGAAACCTTCTCTTAAATTTCCTGTTGGCTAATATAATCATCGAGATACTTAAGCAAGTCATCATTTACGGCTTCTTTAATATACAAATAGGAAAGTTTCTCTGTATCAAACTGTTCTAAATTCTTAAGACCTCTTATAATTCTTTGGAAGACCTTTATATCTGGAATTCTTCCTTTTTTCATAGCTCTAAATGTTGTATGGGTTACTCCAGTTAAATCCTGAAGCTTATAATAACTTGGTTTTTCATCTTTTTCCCTCATACGTTCAAAAGCTTCTCCTAAAGTTTCTGGAAATTCTGAAGTAAACTTAAGTCCTGTTTTTGCTACAAAATTTTCAGCTTCCCTTAGGATTTCTCCAAGTAGTTGAGATAAAGCTAAGTATACAAGTTTCTCCTTTTCAGATTTACTAATAGGAAGAGCTTCTATGATTCTTGGGAAAACATCGTAACCTTTCCTTATGGATGGATGTCTTTCCTCTCTGAAAATTTGATGTAAATAAGTTGGAGCAACTCTTTTCCCTTTTTTATTAATTTCCTCTGCCAACTGCATTATAGGCATATTTTTCTTTTCAAGAATCCTTCTAATTCTTGCACGGTAATCTCTTTTTATCGCCATCGCTCACCTCCTTGAACTATTTATTTGCATAATTCAATCTATTTGCATTGCTGTTTTTGTCAAGGGAAAATGCTTGTGTTTCAATGGCTTGAGAGGTTTTAAGATGAAAAAGACCTTATTATAGTTAGGTTTAAAAAAATTTTTTAGCAATTGTTTTGCCTTACATTTTTCCTCCACGGTCAAAAATTTTCCACCGTCAAAAGTAAATTTATGCAATTGACTTGCGTATTCAAGTTTTGACGCTGGAAAAGTTATAATTACATATTAAGGGAGGGATGATGGAAAGAAAAGAGCTTCTCCTTGAAAAATTAAAAAATACGAGAACAAAACTTTTAGTGTTTTCCTTATCAGGAATTCTGCTTTGGACATCGAGTATATTTATGCCAGAAAATCGAATCTTAAGTTTTATTTCCTTAGCTATAGCTGTTTTTTATTGGAGAAAAATTGATGAGCTAACAAGAATTTTGGAAAATAAGGATTAATTCTTCCTCCATAACTCAAACGGGTCTACTTGTGGCAAATTAACCCCTTCTGGCATTAAAAGCTTCTGTTGATAAGCCTGAGCTATTAACTTTTGAATAGATAGCAGTCTATCGCTTATCTCCTTTAGAATAGCAACTTCTGGAGATTTATCTGTTCTGTCTTTTTGAGGTCTATTAGGGGAAATTTGAGACACTTGAGAATTCAAAGTATTTTGAGAATTGTCTGGCTCCACCGACCTGGTTTCAGGAATTTTTGGAATAGTTCTAACGTTAGGAGTGGAGAGAATTCTTTTAACATAATTCTGGGTTTCTTGAGGTAGCAGTGGAAAAGCAAGGGCAAAATCTCCTTCTGATTGTGAGTACAGCTTCTGGATTTTACCTTCTCCTGCATTGTATGCAGCTAAAGCCCAGCGGATATCTTTAAATCTATCTAAGAGGTAAGACATATAAGCTTTTTGTGCTGCTAACTGTGCTTTCGGATTATAGATATCAGGAATTCCTTTAAACTGAGTTAATTCTGGATTGTACTTTTCAAACAAACTTCTTCTCTTATTCCATAAATCTTCCCAAGTTTTTGGCATAAACTGAGCAAGCCCAGCTGCTCCAGCTCTTGAAACTGCAAATTGATTGCCTGATGATTCTATTTGAATTTGTTTTTTAAGGACCTCATTAAGGGAGTACTTCGGTTGAACTTTTAATTCAGGACTCAAATTTTGATGATTTTTCCTCCATTCAGCTAAGAGTTCATCTTCATCAACATTAACTTCATCAGGGTCAAGAACTATTGAGGCAACAGTAAGAGGTACTGAAGCCTTTGAAAGCAAGTTAGAAAATTTGGAAATTGAAGATAACCCCCCTGATTCTATTGATTCCCATAGTCCTAAAAGAAAACTTTTTCCAGACTGGGAGCCTATATCTGCCAAACTTGATTTTGCTATATCCTTTAAGCCTTCACCGATAAGTTTAGCTGAAACTTTCTTAGAGAAAGAGGTGAATATTCTTTCTCCTATCCATCTTAAGGCTTTACTTCCAAATTTTTGACCAAACCATGCAGTTGCTATAGCCCCAAGGGGAGAATTTACAAGGTCAAAGATTGAACTAACTGTATTAACAGCTTCTTCTCCAAGATTTCCGCTAAATCCTATTACTTTATTTTTTATGATGTTCATATATCGGGTTAATGAATTTGTGCTTTTCTGAATAACTCTATCAGGGTTCTCTGGTTTTATAGAAAAAGCCCTTTGAAGCGTCTTTCTAAATGTCTCTGCATTCTTCCCGATTTCCAGTATTTGTTGGAAATCTTTAGGATCAATTCCCAAACTCTCAGCTACAATTGCTTGTTGTGTAGGAGCCAAATTACCGTACTGTTTATAGAGGTTTTGAGCCTGTTTTAGAAAAGACTTACCTATTTCTTGGATGTTACCGCTTTCCATGAGCTTCTTCAATTGCTCTAAGTTTAATCCTGTTAAGAAGTAGGTTCTTTGTAAGTCCTCTATATTTCCACTCAGCGCCCCCGATAACATTTGCATAAACTTGGTGCTATCTACATAACTGTTTTCTAATGAAGAGGCTAACTCTTCCATCCCTACGATGAACTTGGACCGTGTTGCTCTATTCAGCCGATTCATTACAAAGCCAAAGTTTTGGTCTATATCCTGCATTATCTCTTTCATCGTATCTGAGGTAATGTTGAACTCCTTTCTTAGGGCAACTGCCTTACCAAGAACTCGGTCAAACTCTTCCGTAGGAATATGGAATCTTTGCAGGTTATAGATTATCTTTCCTATTTCCTCAGCAGGAACATCAAAGGCTTTCTGATACTTAGCCATTTCCGTTCCGAAATTGGCAAGCTCTTTTTCAGAACCCCTAACTCCTAATCTTAGGGCAGAAACGATATTGTTTGCTATATCTATAGCATCTACGTAACCTCCTGTCTTTTTAACTTCCTGGGCTATCTCGTAGGCAAGTTTTGATTTTGAAAGACCGTATTTTGTCCCTTCAAAGAGGGATTCAGAAAGATTTAAACCTTCCTCTTTTAGCTGGTCTTTCAACTGATTAAGACCAAATCCTACAGAGATTGAAGAGGCAAAGTTCTGAGAGGAGATTTCTTTTCTTATGTTTTCCAATTCTTTTCGAATAGCTGAATCATCCATCTTTGGCGTAATAGTAGGTTCATATTTTTTGAATTCTCTGTTAAGTCTATAAAAAGTAAGCTTGGTGTTTTTAAATAGTTTCTTGGTTTTTAAATCAGGTTCAACATGCAGAGCAGTTTTAAGCAGTTTATCCAGCTTGGTAGAAAACTTTTTTGAGGTTCTGAAAGCTTCTTCATACTCTATTTCAGCCTTTAAGGTCTTTAAAACTGAGTGGTTAAAGTTGTTTTGCCATTTTATAGAACCAGTTAATTCTGATATTTCAGGAAGTGAGAATTTGTTTTCCCAAATGATAAGAGATTTCAATTCATTGGGTGTTGGAATAGAAAGTTTTTGTCCTCCTTCAATTTTAAAAGTTCCTATCTTTTTTAGCTCTCTTTTGACAGCTTCAATTTCTTGGAAAAAAGAACGACTATCAAGGGAAAATTTAAAGCGTTTATCAAACTTAAGACTGTCAAAAAGAGAAATGCTTTTTTCTACCTGCTTATTGAACCTTTCAAGCCTTAACTGGTTTCTTTCAAAAGGTCTGGAAAACTTATCTATATAAGAATGTGTTATCCGATATTCAAGTTCCATTTCTCAACCTTTTATGCAATTTAATTGCTAATTTCTGCGTATGAAGTGGTGGAGGTCAACCCCTAAAAATGCACCTAAAATCATTAAGCCTAAAGCCATAAGGATTAGTACAGCTGTTTTCTTCGATAAGGTCTTGAATCCTCCATCCAGCCAACGAGCAAAAGTCGTATTTTCTGAAATTTCTTCCATTCTATTCTTAAGTTCCTCGATTTCTTTTTCTAAATTTTCTATCTTCTCAAAAATTTTTTGATTGGTCTGCTTCTGGTTATTTTTCTCAACAAGAAGATTTTGGTTAATGGAATCTACCTTATCTCTAATTTCTATTGCTATTTTTAGCTCCTTTCTCTGCTCCTCTATAGATACTTTTATTTCCGTTATAGCATCCTTGAGTGCAGTTAGGGTTTCAGTAGTCTTTTCTGTCTGTTGAACTAAAACTTGTTGAATTGCCGTAAGTTGGCTAATTTCCCTCTCGTGTTTGAGTACCAGCTCTTTGATTTCGTCCACAAACCCCCCCTACTTTACAGACTTCAATTGCTTCATAATTTCAGTTTTCTCCTTTGAACCTACTGATGAGCCAAAGTAGAATGCGAATATCTGAGTCGATATCGTGGAAAGAACTCCCAGTATGTAGATGACTATGTCCTTCTGATTCCCTGTGAATTTCCCTTGGGCAAAGTAGAAAAACAGGGCAAATGTCGCTAATACCGTTGTTAACGCAAGTACTGACGGGAAAATCTTATTGAAAAAGGGTGCCTTATCGGATGTGGAAACTTTTGCGTAGGTTTCCCTTGCACTCTGGGTATCCTGCAGATAAGCTCTTTCTCTATCAAGCTGTAGTTGCTCTTCTTTTAACTTTAGTTCCTCCTGCTGGATTAATTGTTGGAATTTCTCTTTGTCTGTTGTAACGAAGTCGTCTACTATGTCTTTTACTCCGTCAATTATTGACTTTCCCAGTCCACCAGTTAGAAGACCTATGAGACCCACGATAGAACCTCCAAAGCTCTGTTTATCCATCCCCGCAGGTAGACTGCATAACGTTTGGGGTTTTCATCTGCAAGGGCTGTGTAGAAGGCTATTCTGGCTAAAGTGAAGTCTTTTATGAACTCTTCTGGATTTGCACTGTTAAGGGCAGAGAGGGTTTTAGGTCCAAGTATGCCGTCTGCCTTTAAGCCTAAGATTCTCTGGGCAAGTTTGAGGGTCTGTCTGATTCCTAAGTTAACGGATGTTTCAAAGAGGAGGTCTCTGATTTTTTCACTCTTTACTTCCTCAAATGGTTTGTAGAAGTTTTCGTAGTAGAAATTCTCTACCAGCTTGAAAGGAGGTTCTTTCCCTCTGTCTATCCACTCCCAGCCCTCCCAGTCAGGGTGAGCTTTCCGATAGATGCCCGCATAGGTTTCAAAGTTTTCTGTGGGGTTGCGGTGTAGTTTTAAACCTCCTTCAAGCCGTAGAACCTTCTGGAGTGCTTCTTGAAATGCCATGTTTTACTCCTGGTAGTTTTGTGGAATACTCAAATTTCAAGAGAGGACTCTTTAAGAAGAGTCTGGGAGAAACTTCGCTTGGGTGTGTATTCTTAAGAAGTTCAATTCCAGCCTGTTTGAATGCAGCGAATACAAGTTCACTACAGAACCACCTGTCTTTACTTTCGATGTTAGGATTCAGAAGGATGAATCCTAATATCCCCAGCCAGTCGTAGGGTTTTCCTATTTGTTTATAGAGGAAATCTCTGATTTTTTCTCTCTGCTCCTTAGTAACTTCCACAGAGTAAACGGCGAATTCTGTTCCTGGTGTATGGACTTGTGAAAACTTTCCGCACCTAACTCCGTTCCACCAGGCTTCTATCACATAAGGGTCATCTGGATTTGACAAATCAAAACAGTAAGCAATGTGAGTGTAAGGGAAGCCCCACTGCCGCCATTTTATCGGCTGGCTTGTAATGGACTTCCCTTTTGAGGCTAAAACATGAACCTTTGGCAACTTACACCTCTAAAGGAATTTGAGAATATGCACTCTCGCAAAGCTTTTTCACGTCAAGCTGGAGGAGTTCTTCTAAAGTCATAGAATCAATCTGCTTTTCAAGTTCTCCTTCCTTAGCCCAGATTTCCTCTTTCCAGTTAAGTATTTTGGCTATCTCCACTCCTCTTTGGAGTAAAGGAAGAATTCTCTGGACGGTTTCATCTGAAAGCCCTCTGTCTTTGAGTTCTTTGATTGCATCATCTTCTGTATATTGTCCCGCAATGAACAGAGTTATCTTTTGC
>NZ_FXTM01000028.1 GCF_900182585.1 Balnearium lithotrophicum
GCCTCATCAAGGTCTTGGTTATAAGACTCCAGTAGAGAAGTTTGAGGAATATATTAAAAAACACCAGGGTGTCCACCATGTATTGAACGAGAACACATACTTGACATGAAAATCCATTACCCCTATATTTCCTTATCACGGAGCCGAGGTAGCTCAGTCGGTAGAGCAGAGGACTGAAAATCCTCGTGTCGGCGGTTCGATTCCGCCCCTCGGCACCACTTTTTTTCCCACCAACGTAAAAATCCCTTCAGCCCGGGTGGCGGAATAGGCAGACGCACGGGACTTAAAATCCCGGGGCCGTAAGGCCGTGCGGGTTCGATTCCCGCCCCGGGCACCACGGTTAAAAACCTCCTTTGCCAACAGTTCCCAAGCTAATTAAATTTTAATTCGCTATTTCCTTATGGAGGAACTAAATGGAAACAGTAATTCTCGTTACACTAATCACATTTTTTCTAAATCTCCCCTTTGGATGGTTAAGGGAGGGAGTGAGGAAATTCTCAGCAATGTGGTTTCTATACGTACATTTTCCCATACCGTTCATTATTGCAATGAGAATAGGCCTTGGAGTTCCATGGAAGTTTGCACCACTTCTTATTCTGGTAGCAATCTTGGGACAGGCTGTTGGAGCAAGAATGAGGAGAACGGGAGCTTTTAATCTGGAGGAGTGATGGAATTTCACGGAACTACTATTTGCGCTGTTTTAAGGGATGGAAAGGTTGCTATGGCAGGAGATGGTCAGGTAACCCTTGGAAATACAGTCTTTAAAAACGGAGCAAGAAAGGTTAGAAAGGTTTACGGAGGTAGAGTTTTAACAGGTTTTGCAGGTTCTGTTGCAGATGCATTTTCACTTCTTGAGAGGTTTGAAGATAAACTTCAAACGTTTGGAGGGAACTTACTTAAATCGGCAGTTGAACTTGCTAAGGATTGGAGAACCGATAGGGTTTTGAGGAGACTTGAGGCAATGCTCCTCGTAGCGGACAGAACAAAAATTCTCCTTATTTCTGGAAATGGAGACGTTATTGAACCGGACATTCCCGTTATGGCTATTGGTTCAGGAGGGCCCTACGCTCAGGCAGCAGCAACGGCTCTTTATGAAAATACAAACCTATCTGCGAGGGAGATTGCTGAAAAGGCCTTAAGAATAGCTGGAAACATCTGCATATACACAAATACAAACATTGTGGTTGAAGAACTGACCTAAGGAGGATTTATGTTTAAAAGGCTCTTTGGTAGCCAGAACGATAAAAAAGAGAACAGTTCTGAAGAATTTTTTACTCCTCAGGAAATTGTGGAGGAGCTTGATAAGTACGTTGTAGGTCAACAGGAGGCAAAAAAGGCTGTTGCGATTGCACTGAGGAACAGGTGGAGAAGACAGAAGTTACCTGAGGATATGAGGGAAGAGGTAGTTCCTAAAAACATAATAATGATTGGACCTACTGGTGTTGGTAAGACAGAAATTGCAAGAAGACTGGCAAAGTTGGTTAAGGCTCCATTTATAAAGGTTGAGGCTACAAAGTTTACAGAGGTAGGATACGTTGGAAGGGACGTTGAGTCAATAATAAGGGATTTGGTTGAAATATCTGTAAATATGGTTAAAGAGGAGAAGATTTCTGAGGTTGAGGAGAGGGCCAGAGAGCTTGCATACGAAAGGCTTGCTGAAATAATGGTCCCTGAACCTCAAAGTCAGCAGTCGATACAGAGTCTGTTTGACGTTTTCCTTCCATCTCAGAAACCCCAGGGCTCGGGGGAAATCGAAAGTTCCAGAGTAAGGGACGAAAGGAACAGGATAAAGAAACTTTTAAAAGAAGGTAAGTTGGATGATGAAACCGTAGAAATACCAGTAACTGTTGAAGGACCTAAGATAAACGTAATAGGTCTTGGTGGAGATATGGCAAACCTCCAGGATATGCTCTCCTCAATCCTTCCAAAGCCTAAGAAACTGAGAAAAATGAAGGTAAAGGAAGCTCTAAAGTACCTCACTCAAGAGGAAGCTCAGAAGCTAATTGATATGGATGAGGTCATAAAGGAAGCTATAGATAGAGCAGAGAACCAGGGCATTATTTTCATCGATGAGATTGATAAAGTAGCGGCAAGGGGTGGAGGAAGAGGTCCTGACGTGTCAAGGGAGGGAGTTCAGAGGGACCTGCTTCCCATAGTTGAGGGCTGTAAAGTTTCGACAAAGTACGGACTCGTAAGAACGGACCACATGTTGTTTATAGCGGCAGGAGCTTTTCACATTGCAAAACCCTCAGACTTGCTTCCAGAGCTCCAGGGAAGGTTCCCAATAAGGGTAGAACTAAAACCGCTTACAAAGGAAGATTTTGTAAGGATTCTCACAGAACCTAAAAATGCTTTAACAAAACAGTACAAGGCTCTCCTTGAAACGGAGGGAGTTGAGATTGAATTTACGCCAGATGGGATAGAGGAGATTGCAAGGATTGCAGAGGAGGCAAACACAAAGGCAGAAAACATTGGGGCAAGAAGACTCCACACAGTCCTTGAAAGGCTATTAGAGGATATTTCATTTAGAGCTCCTGAGCTCAAGGGACAGAGAATAGTAATAAACAGGGAGTTCGTTAGGGAGAAACTCCAGAACATTATCCAGGATGAGGACCTAACAAAGTACATCCTTTAAGGAAGGAGAATGGAGAAGTTAGAGTATATCTGTGATAAGTTGGGAGATGGTAAAAGGGCCTTTATTAGTTTTGATTCAAAGGAGAACTTTTACCTGACAGGATTCAGTTCTACTTTTAGTATTGTTTTAGTTAAAGGGAATGGCAGAGCTCTTTTAATAACCGACGGAAGGTACATAGAGAGGGCAAAAAAGGAGGTAAAAAACTTTAAAGTTGTTGAGTGGAAGGGATGGGAGGAGTTTAACTCCCTCCTAAAAAGAGAAGTAGAAGAGGGAGTAGTCGACCCAAGTAGAGTAAAGATTTCCATTCTAAGGAAGTTGGAAATCCCCGTTTTAGAAGAGGAGGGGTTTTTAAGGGAGCTCCGTTCCGTTAAAACGTTAGAGGAGATTTCGCTGATAACGAGGGCAGTTCAAATTGCAGAGCTCTCTTTAAAAAGTGTTTTGCACCTTTTAAAGCCTGGAATAACGGAACTTGAATTTAGAAGGGAGTTGATATCAGCCTTTTTTAAGTTTGGAGGAGAGGGAGAGGCATTTCCTACAATAGTAGCATCTGGAGAGGGTTCTACAGTACCTCACTGGGAAACGGGTAGAAAGGAAATCAAGGATGGAGATATTGTTATTATCGACTTTGGAACTGTCTACAAGGGTTATGTTTCGGATATTACAAGAACTTTTTTAATTGGCAACGTCCCTAAAGAGTTGAGAGAAATTTATGAAACTGTAAAAGAAGCTCAGGAAGTTGGAATAAGGGAGTTAAAATCAGGAGTATCTTGTAAGGATGTTGATTTAAAAGTCAGAAAGTTTTTGAATGAAAAAGGTTTAGGAGAGTACTTTGTCCACTCCTTAGGACACGGAATTGGCGTTGAAGTTCATGAATTTCCAATCCTGTCAAGAAAGTCTAACGAGGTACTGAAAGAAGGTAACGTTGTAACCGTCGAACCGGGAGTTTACATACCGGGACTTGGCGGCGTAAGGATAGAGGATGACTGCTTGGTAACCGAAGAAGGAGCATTTGTAATTTCAGACCTGGAAAAGTGAGATGGAGTTTTCAGTAGTAAGGGAAGATGGAAGGGCAAGGTTTGGAATACTAAAGGGGACTCATGGCGTAACGGAAACTCCCTGTTTTATGCCCGTTGGAACCTTAGGAGCAGTAAAGGGTGTCACGTGGGAAGACATAAAAAGGATGGGTTACCACTTAGTCCTCTCAAACGTTTACCACCTTTATCTAAGACCCGGTTTGGAAATAATCAAGGAAGCTGGCGGTATACATAAATTTACAGGTTGGAATGAACTAATCCTTACCGACAGTGGTGGATTCCAAGTATTCAGCTTGGGAAAGCTCATGAAGCTTACTGAAGAGGGAGTCTTCTTCAAATCCCACATCGATGGCTCCGAACACTTTTTTACTCCAGAGTTTGTCGTCAAGTTTGAGGAGGAAATTGGCGTTGATATAGGAATGGTTCTTGATGAGTGTACACCGTACCCTGCAACCTACGAGTATGCAGAACACTCCATGGAGAGAACCGTTAGATGGGCAGAGAGGAGTATTAATTCAAGAACTACCGACAAAACGGCCCTTTTCGGAATAGTTCAGGGGGGAGTGTACGACGATTTAAGGCTTAGATGTGTTGAGAAGCTCGTAAAACTTCCCTTTGATGGTTATGCCATTGGTGGACTCAGCGTAGGGGAGCCAAAGGAGGAGATGTACAGAATAACAAAGCTTGTAGCTCCACAGCTTCCCAAGGACAAACCAAGGTATCTAATGGGTGTAGGAACTCCTTTGGACATATTAGAGGCCGTTGAGAGTGGAGTTGATATGTTTGACTGTGTAATGCCAACAAGAAATGCAAGAAACGGAACTCTTTTTACATCCTACGGTAAGGTAAATATAAAGAAGGCAAAGTATAAAAATGACTTTACTCCTTTAGACCCTGAGTGTGATTGTTATACGTGTAAAAACTTTACAAAGGCTTATTTAAGACACCTTTATGTTACGGGAAATGTAAATTCGGTTATACTTAATACGATACACAACCTACACTTTTACGAAAAGCTAATGGAGAAAATCAGGGATTCAATAAAAGAAGAAAAATTTTCGGAGTTTAAAGTAGATTTCTTACGGAAATTTAAAGGTGATAAATCCCAAATCTCTCGTTAAATTTTCTATTAATGAGCGGATTTTTTCCATTTCCCTTTTAGCCTTTCTCTTAACAGAATTTCTAAATCCCAGAGTACCTCTCTATTCCCAAAGCGATTTTAAAGTATTGTTTAGCTTATTTACAATGTTAGTGATATTGAAAGGTTTAACCGACACTGATTTTTTGAGATTCATAGCCACTAAGCTTGAAAAAGGTAGATTTGTCGGTCATAAACTGGTCATTTTTACGGCAATAATATCGATGTTTCTTACAAATGATGTAGCTGTTTTAATAGTTGTTCCAATTACTTTACTTATGGAATTTAAGAACATCGAAAAATTGGTGATTCTTGAAATAGCAGCTGCTAATGCTGGTTCTTCGCTTACACCTTTTGGTAATCCTCAAAACCTTTTTATTTACTACCACTTTAACTTGGAGTTTAGGGAATTCGTAAGAGAAATTTTTATATTCTCTGTGTTTACAGTATTTTTAATACTTACTTTAACTCCAAGAATAAATCTTGAAAACAAAAAAATATATAGAACTTATTCTAAGAGTGCCTATATCTTTCTGTTGTTTTTTACAATTTTCATTCTTTCTGTATTAAAGATAATACCTTTGTGGATTAATACTGTAACACTTCTCTATGCCTTTATAGTCAATAGAAAACTTCTTAGAATCGATTATCCACTATTATTAACCTTTTTCTTCTTTTTTGGTTTTACAGACAATCTAACTCATCTAATTCAGATAAGACTAAGTTCTCCAAAAGATGTTTTCCTGTATTCTGCATTTGGAAGCCAGATTATAAGTAATGTTCCGGCAGCTCTCTTTTTTGGAGACTTAACAAACGACTGGAAGACTCTTCTATGGGGGGTGAACGTAGGAGGTTTTGGAACACTTGTCTCTTCGCTTGCTAATTTAATAGGTTATAAACTTTACTGTGAAAAATCCAACAAGAGAAAGGGTTTTCTTATTAAGTTCCACACAATAAATTTCACTCTGTTTTTTACTGGTATTTTATTATTTTTCACACTTAAAAAGTTTATGCTTAATTGTTGCATTCCTTAAATTTAACTATAATCTGCTTACTTAAATCTGTTCTGGAGGAAGTTTAATGGCCTTGGTCGTTCAGAAGTTTGGTGGAACTTCTATGGGGAGTATAGATAGAATTGTAAACAGAGTAGCTCAGAAAGTTATAAGTGAAAAGAAGAAGGGAAACGACGTCGTCGTTGTTGTTTCTGCAATGGCTGGAGAGACAGATAGATTGATAAACTTAGTTAAATCAATTACCGAAGAACCAAACGAGAGGGATATGGACTTTGTTGTTTCAACAGGAGAACAGGTCTCTGCCGGTCTCCTATCCATAGCTCTTAACAACTTAGGTTTCCCGGCTGTTGCCCTTTCTGGATGGCAGGCAGGCATCCGGACTGATAGAGCCTTTACTAAAGCGAGAATACTCTCTATTAATACCGATAAGATAAAAGAGTACTTAAACGAAGGAAAAATTGTTGTAATAACAGGATTTCAAGGAATAACAGAGAATGGAGAGGTTACAACTTTAGGTAGGGGAGGTTCTGATACTTCAGCAGTTGCAATTGCCGCTGCTCTTAATGCCGATAGGTGCGATATCTACACGGACGTTGATGGCGTTTACACTGCAGACCCGAGGATTGTTCCCGATGCAAGGAGAATTCCCGTTCTTTCCTACGAGGAGATGTTAGAACTAGCCTCCTTAGGAGCAAAGGTTCTTCAGATACGTTCAGTTGAGTTTGCAATGAAGTACAGAGTTCCTCTAAGGGTAAGAAGTACTTTTGCTGAGGATGAAGGAACGCTTATTAAGGAGGAAGATGAGACTATGGAAAGGGTAATTGTAAGGGGAATTGCACACAACAAAAACGAAGCAAGAATTACAGTTGAGAGGGTTCCCGATAAACCGGGAATTGCGGCGAAGATATTTGATGCCCTTGCAGATGCAAACATTCCCGTAGATATGATAGTTCAAAATGTTTCTGTTGATGGATTTACGGACATTTCATTTACAGTAGAGAAAAACGATGCCTCAAAGGCAGAAAGAATCACAAAAAAAGTAGCTGAGGAAATTGGAGCAAGGGGAGTTATAAGGGACGATAAAATAGCAAAGGTTTCCATTGTCGGCCTTGGAATGAGAAGCCATGCCGGAGTTGCAGGAAAGGTTTTTGAGACACTTGCAAAGTATGGGATAAACATTCTAATGATTTCAACTTCGGAGATAAAGATTTCGTGCATTATAGATGAGAAGTTTACTGAGTTAGCCGTAAGGGTTCTCCACGAGGCCTTTGAACTTGACAAGGATGAGAAGGAGAGAGCTCTGATTTAAATTTAATTAAACCTGTTTTGAGGGAGATTGATGGTTTACATATACGATACAACCCTTAGAGACGGTGCCCAAACGAGAGGAATTTCCTTTTCCCTTGAGGATAAACTTAGAATAACTGAAGCACTTGATGAGCTTGGAATTCACTACATTGAGGGTGGCTGGCCCGGGTCAAATCCCAAAGACCTCGCTTACTTTGAGGAAGTTAAGAAGCTTAATCTAAAAAACTCAAAAATTGTTGCATTCAGCTCAACAAAGAGGAAGGGAGTAAAGGTAGAGAAGGACTCTAACATTCAGCAACTTGTCAAAACGGAAGTTCCTGCCGTTACTGTTTTTGGGAAATCCTGGGACCTACACGCTACTTTAGGTTTGGGAATTTCCTTAGAGGAAAATTTGGAGTTAATTTTTGAAACAGTTTCGTACTTAAAGAAGTACTTTGATGAGGTTTTCTTCGATGCAGAACACTTCTTTGACGGGTACAAGTCAAATCCAGAGTATGCAATTAAAACACTACTTGCAGCAAAAGAGGGTGGAGCAGACTGTCTGGTTCTGTGTGATACAAACGGTGGAACCCTCTGGTACGAAACCGAGGAGATAATAGACACCGTTCTTAAAAAAGTAAAAGCTCCAATTGGAATTCACGCCCATAATGACTCCGATATGGCAGTTGTAAATTCCCTCATAGCCGTTAAAAAAGGAGCGATTCAGGTTCAGGGAACTATAAACGGTCTTGGAGAAAGGACTGGAAATGCAAACCTCTGTTCGATTATTCCCAATTTAGTCTTAAAAATGGGAATTAAATCAATTCCTGAGGAAAATTTAAAGAAGCTCTATTCTGTTTCGAGGCTTGTTTCTGAACTCTCCAACCGTCCACATCCTGTTAACTTACCTTACGTTGGAGAAAATGCATTTGCCCATAAAGCAGGAGTTCACGTTTCTGCAGTAGAGAAGAATCCTAAACTCTACGAGCACATTGAGCCTGAAAAAGTTGGAAACAAAAGAAAAATTATGGTTTCTGAACTTTCAGGAAGGAGCAATATTATAAGCAAGGCAAAAGAATTGGGAGTAGAACTCTCAAAGGATTCACCTGCAGTTAAAGAGATACTTGATAAGATTAAGAACTTAGAGGCCCAAGGATACCACTTTGAGGGAGCTGAGGGTTCCTTTGAGCTCCTTTTAAAGGAGAGTTTAGGACTTACAAAGAAGTACTTTGAGCTTAAGGGATTCAGGGTTCTGACAGAAAAACGCTCAGAAAACGAGGAAGCCTACGCAGAAGCCACAATAAAGGTTGAAATTCCTAAGGAAATTGCAGAGGAGAAAGGAATAGAGGACAGGTTCGAACATACGGCAGCAGAGGGAAGAGGTCCTGTAGAGGCTCTGGATAAGGCTCTAAGAAAGGCCCTTGAGAAGTTTTACCCTTCAATTGGAGAGATTAAACTTACAGACTATAAGGTTAGAATTCTGAACGAAGCCGCAGGAACAGAAGCATCTCCAAGGGTTTTAATTGAATCAACAGATGGTAAGAGAAAGTGGGGAACAGTTGGAGTTTCCCCTAACATAATTGAAGCCTCCTGGCTTGCCCTTGCCGATGCAATAAAGTACAAGTTGATGAAGGACGATGAGGATACAGATAGAGGAGGGAGTAGTGAAGGATAGCGTAAAGCTGATGGGGGGATTGGGTTCTCTCTTTATTGTTTTAGGAGTTATTCCTTACATTGGAGCTCTACTATCACTTGCAGGATTTGTTCTCTTAATTATTGCTATTAAGAATTATTCAGAAGAGGAAGGAAGGCCCGAACTCGTTTCAAAATTTGTAAAGGGAATTGTGATTTCCTTTATTGGAGAGCTCTTAGGTGGTGTTGTTGCCGGTGTAGGAGCAGGAATGTACGGTGAAGGTCATGGGTTTGTTGGAGGAGCATTAGCGGGAATTGGTTTTCTCATCATATACATAGCTTCAATTTTTGGTTACAACTTTATAAAGGACGTTTTTACAGAGATTGCCCTATTAACGGGAAACAACCTTTTTGAATGGGCTGGAAAGTTGTTCTTCTGGGGAGCCCTGCTTTTAATTATTCTAATTGGTGGAGCATTAATCTGGATAGGCTGGATAGTAGCAACTGCGGCCTTTTTCACAACTCAGTCAGTTGAGAGTGAATAGACTTTCTAAGAACTTATCCCATTTGATGCAGTCTTTAATCTGCCAATAAAGGATTTACGGTTAAGGAGGAACTTTTGGAAATTTAACAAAATGGAGAAAGTATAAATCCTGTGTTGAATCTGCCGGTAATTTTAAGGAGCTCCATAGCTAAATAAGACGGTCATTAACTCTCAATTTTTGTGGTTTTAGCTAACTCCTTCAATCTCGATAAAATTATTAAGGCCTCAAGGGGAGTTGTTGTAGAAATCTCAATCTTTAAAAGTTCTTCAACCAACCTTTTCAATTCGGTAGGGAGCTCCCTCTCTTCATAGTTAACTCTCCTTTCCTCTGCCACTTTAAAAAGGGGTAACTCGTAGTCAACTTTCAGCTCCTTATTCTCAAGTTCATTAAGAATCTCCTTAGCCCTCTCTACAACCTCCTTCGGAAGGCCTGCAATCTCTGCAACGTGAATTCCATAGGACTTCTCAGATGCTCCGGGAATGAGTTTATGGGTGAAAACTACTCTTCCATCCACCTCCACCACTTCAACATGGTAGTTTTTTACTCCCAGAATCTCACCTTCAAGTTCTGTAAGCTCGTGGTAGTGTGTGGCAAAGAGGGTCTTTGCTCCAACTTTATTGGCCAAGTATTCAACAACGGACCTTGCAATGCTCATTCCGTCATACGTGCTCGTTCCCCTTCCAATTTCGTCTAAGATTACCAGGCTCCTTTCAGTTGCGTTCTTTAGGATGTTTGCGGTTTCAACCATCTCCATCATAAAGGTTGAGAGTCCCTTGCTCAAATTGTCTGCAGCTCCAACCCTTGTGAAAATTCTGTCAACAATTCCTATCCTTGCCCTCTTTGCCGGAACGAAGGAACCCATTTGGGCCATAGCAGTTATCAGGGCAGTCTGCCTCAGAAATACGGATTTTCCTCCCATGTTTGGTCCTGTTATTATGAGAACCCTCTCTTCTCTGTTTAGCCTTGTATTGTTAGGTATAAACTCATCCTCAAGGAGCTTTTCTAAAACGGGATGTCTTCCTTCATCGATTTCTATTTCAAATCCATCCGTTACCTCTGGTTTTACGTAGTTTCTCTCCTGAGCTACCTTTGAAAGGGAAAGGAGAACATCAAGAACAGCAATTTGTTCTGCACTCTTTGAAATCCTGTGTGAATTCTCAGTTATGAACTTTCGGAGCTCTGTAAATATTTCATACTCAATCTTCTCTATTCTCTCCTGAGCCGATAGAATTTTCTCCTCAAACTCCTTAAGCTCAGGGGTTATGAATCTCTCTGCATTGACTAAAGTCTGCTTCCTTATGTAGTCCTTAGGTACCAAGTGGAGATTCGCCTTTGAAACCTCTATGTAGTATCCAAAAACGTTGTTAAATCCAATCTTTAAACTCTGAATTCCCGTCTTCCTTCTCTCCCTCTCCTCAATCTCCTTCAGAATTTTCTCTCCGTTTTCCTTAATATCCCTCAGTTTATCCAGTTCCTCGTTTACTCCCTTCCTTACAAGCCCTCCTTCCCTTGAGGTAAAGGGAGGGTTGTCAACTAAAACCCTGTCTATTTCACAGTAAACGTCGTAGAGGTCGTCAAAGTTCTGTGAGATTTCTGAAAGGAGCTCCGTCCTGAACTCAGAGATGATTTTCTTTATATTTGGAAAAACCCTAAGTGAATTCCTTAAAGCCGAGACATCCTTTGGAGTTGCTATCCCGGAGGTTATTTTAGTTAGGAGCCTTTCAACGTCGTAAACTTTCTTAAGTTCACTCCTTAACTCATCTGCAAGGAAGAAGCTGTTTGTTAGCTCCTCAACTGCATCAAGCCTCTTTTCAATTTTCCCCTTATCCTTTAGTGGATGAAGTATCCAGAACTTTAACAGCCTCCTCCCCATTCCCGTTTCCGTTCTGTTTAGAACGTTGAAGAGCGTTGCTGATGAGAGTTTATCGTAGAAGGGTTCTACGAGCTCCAAATTTCTCTGTGTATGAGGGTCAAAATAGATGAACTTCTCTCCCGTATATCTTCTTGGAGCTTTAAGCTTTGGGACAAATTCAATTTGAGTTTCCCTGATAAAATTGTTGAGAGCTCCGAGTACCTTTAACTCCTCCTTAACGTTCGTCTCTACCGTTTTTAGGTTCTCATCAAAGAACTCCTCCTCCTTCTCATTTACAACTAAATCTGGATAAATCTCTATTAGAACTGAAGTGTCAAACTTTTGAGGAACTATAACCTCCTTTGGCTTGAACTTAACTATTAGAGACTGGAGTTCCTCCCTATTTAAGGTTGAAAAGAAGGTATCTCCACTTGAAATTTCAGTCCAGGCAGCGGAAAAGAGGTCTCCCTTAGGATAAATAGCCATGAGGAACCTATCCTCGGCTTCATCCTCAAAGTAGGTTCCCGGAGTAATTACCCTTACAACACCTCTCTCAACGACTTTCTTTCCGGGTTTCGGTTCCTCCAACTGTTCACATATCGCTACCTTGTATCCCTTTCTAACCAACTTTGCTATGTATCCCTCAACTGCATGGTGGGGAACGCCGCACATAGGGGCTTTATCTCCACCCTTTCCAAAAGAGCGCCTTGTAAGAGCTATTTCAAGCTCCCTTGAGGCAACTTCCGCATCCTCAAAGAACATCTCGTAAAAGTCACCCATTCTAAACATTAAAATGGCATCCCTGTACTTTTCCTTTAACTCGAGGTACTGTTTAAGGGCTGGTGTCACCTTCCTCTTGGCTGCCAAATATCTCCTCCTCTATCGAGTATTCCTCGTTTAACCACTTTGAAAGGTCTGCAAGTTTACACCTTTCAGAACAGAAAGGCCTGAAGGGGTTGTTCTCCCAGTTGGTTAGCTTTCCACAGTTCGGACACTTGACCTTTTTCAAAAAAACCTCACGATTGACTTCAGGCTTAAATTAGACTTAAAAACTCCAATATCAAGGGAAGGATGAAGGTTACGGTAGAGAAGGAGAACGATAGGAAGAGGTTGGACCAGTTTATCTCTGAGGTCTCAGGTATATCCCGCTCACAGGCAAAGGAGCTCATCGAGAAAGGGTTTGTTTTAGTTGATGGGAAGGAACCGAAGAAGGCCTCTCAGAAGGTAAAGGAGGGACAGACAGTCGAATTTGAAGTTCCGGAGCCTGAGCCATTGGAGCTCCAGCCGGAAAACATACCAATTGATATTGTTTACGAGGATAGGGACGTAATTGTCGTGAATAAACCTCCGGGACTTGTAGTTCATCCTGCTCCGGGACACTACTCTGGAACCCTTGTTAATGCACTCCTCTACCACTGCAAGGATTTGGAGGGAATAAACGGAACAATAAGGCCGGGGATTGTCCACAGACTCGATAAGGATACTGCAGGCCTCTTGGTTGTTGCAAAGAACGATTTTGCTCAGAGGTCATTGGTAGAGCAGTTTAAGAGTAGAACGATTGGGAGGTTTTACAGAGCTCTCGTATTAGGAATTCCCAAAGGCGAAAGCGGTAGGATAGAGGTTCCAATAGGCAGGGACAAGTTTGATAGGAAGAAGTTTTCACCTAGAACTACCTCCCCAAAGGAGGCAATAACAAACTACTGGGTAATAGGGAAGTTTCCGAAACACAACGTCTCTGAAGTAAAGTGTAAATTGGAAACAGGAAGAACCCACCAAATTAGGGTTCATATGTCTCACATAGGTCATCCACTTTTAGGTGACAGAACTTACGGCTACAAACCTTCAAGGATAAATGATGAGGAGCTGAGGAACTTAATTGACGAAATGGGAATGCACGCCCTCTGTGCCTACTACCTCTCCTTTGACCACCCGAGAACAGGAAGGAGGATGGAGTTTGAGGTAGAACTTCCAGAAGGGTACAGAAGTGTTCTTAACTATTTGAATCAGAGATAATGTCCGTACTCAGTTATATTTGTAGTTGCAATTGATATTAGAAGGGCTAAGAGAAGAGCTAATATAATAAACAGGAAAACACCTAAAATGGAAGTTCCTCCGCTCTTTATTACTTCTTGTTTAAACAGTTCATCATCTGTAAATGCAGAACGAAGTACTGATAACTTCCTGTACGTGAACTTTCCATAGAGATAGTTGCCAAAAATACCAATACCTATCCAGAAAATTAGGGAAAGAATGGAACCTATAACTGGAATAAAACTTAAAAGCATAACTATAAGTGCGTAAAGATACATCTTTCTGTAGGCCATCCATAGGACTTCAAAGCAAAAAGCAGCCCAATTCCAAGAAACTTTAGAGCCACTTGCTGCCATAAGTTTCCATTTATTTAAATAATAATCTGCATTTTTACCGACAAACTCCCTAATGGTTTCTTCATCAAATTCTTCAAGAAGTTTTTTTACTTCCATTTTTTCCCCAGACTTTCTTTGATTATTTAAGAATTATTATATCTAATAACCTAAGTTTGGTTTTCTCTTCTTACCCTTGATGGAACAGGCTTTCTTATTAGTCATAGTAACTTTCAAGTTCCTTTCTTCCAGGACTGTTGTTGAAGTTCAGAAAGAAGGTGGACACCCTAAAATAAGATTTGAACTCCAACAAAAGGAGGTGTCCACCAATGAAACAATTAAAGAAATTCAAAGGTGCATCCCTGCACATATCAAATACACCCTTCAAAAAAACAATCAAAAGAGGAACGAAAATCAAAACCAAACTCGACCTAACAAAAGACCCAAACGTGAGAAAAAGACTTAAATGGATTCAACACTACGAAAAACACCAAAATGCAAGACTAACCTGCAGATACTTCGGAATAAGTCCAACCACCTTCTACAAATGGAAAAATAGATACAAAAAGTACGGTTTAGAAGGCCTCAAAGACAGAAACAAAAGACCTCACAGAGTAAGACAACCTCAGAT
>NZ_FXTM01000029.1 GCF_900182585.1 Balnearium lithotrophicum
CCTCATCAAAGTCTTGGTTATAAGACTCCAGTAGAGAAGTTTGAGGAATATATTAAAAAACTCCAGGGTGTCCACCATGTATTGAACGAGAACACATACTTGCCAAATTTTACCCTATTGCCTAAATTACAAAACCACAATTCGGGGCATAGCTCAGCTTGGTTAGAGCGCGTGCCTTGGGAGCACGAGGTCGCCCGTTCAAATCGGGCTGCCCCGACCATTCATAAGGGGCCCGTAGCTCAGCTGGATAGAGCAACGGACTTCTAATCCGTAGGTCGGAGGTTCGAATCCTCCCGGGCCCGCCACAGATTCAGCTTCCGCCTTTGGATAAGTTCAAAGTAAAGGATTATTAATTTTGAAAAAAAAGTGGAACGCTTACAATAACATTTTAGATTTTAGCCCTTGATTCCCAACGCCTAAACAACTTTTTGAAAAAAAATGGAACGGTGTTCCACATTTTTTCAAAATTTCCAACCTACCTGAAAACTGGAACCACTCTGCACATGCAGTTAGGGTGAGCTGGACAGTGGGGAAGTTTCTCTTTCGGATAAACTCCTCTCCCAAGTCCAAAGTCCATTGAAGCATACTTATCGCAGATGTCCACTATTCTGTGAGCTGGATTCAGCTCCCACTTGAAGCCAATCACAAACGGATTGTCTTTGTAGCTTTCTACAACTGCCGTATTAAGTATCCTCGCCGTTTCTGTTCTCGTTATTCTTTTTAGGTTGTAAAGCTGCTTTTCGTACATATACCAGTGAACTGCTTCATCTACGGACTTCTCTGAAGCTTTCTCTACTGCTTTGGTCAGCTCCCTGAGTAGAGTTCTGTGGGCGTGAAGAACTCCCGTCTCTTTTCTCTGCTTTATATACTTTTCATACCGCTTGAGTATTGAATCCCATTTCTTTTTAGACACCTCCCACTTTATCATTGATTTTGCACTCTTTCGGAGCTTTTCTATCAGTTTAATCTCTTCTTTCGTAAGCCCTACAAACTTTTTGCCCAATTTCTTTTCCATTCTGTACTGTATTTCGTATGCAGCTTTAACGGCAGAGTTTTTCAGAGAGAGCTGTTGTTTTAGGACTTGAAGGAACTCTACTTTGGCTTCTTCTTTTCTCTTCCAGAGTCTTTGGGAGAGGTTTAGACCGTCGGGATAGAGGAAGTTAAAGAGCCTGTCGAGGAGTTTTTTCTTTAGTTCATCTTTGTTTATTTCTCTTGGAACAGGAAGTTTTTTAACTGTTAAGTCGGTAAGGCTTTTGAGGAAGCTCTCAACAAACTTGTAGTTCCCCTCTATTATCTCATTTACCATTCTGATTAGTTTTCTGTCTATGACGTAGTTTTTGGAGGCAAGGTATTCAATTACCTCTTTTGTGAGTTCCTCCTGGTTTTCTGAAAGTTTGTTGAGGTTGCGTTCAAGGTATTCAAGAATTTCTTGTCTTACCTTTTCTAACTGTTCCAACCTTCAGCCCTCATTTTAACTTCCCAGTCCTCTTTTGAATCCAAAGCATTTTCTATCTGGTCGAGCTCTTTTTCGTCCTTGAAGGGGTTGAGAATGAGTCTTGCAAGGAGTTTTTCAAGTTCGTTTTTGAGAACTGGAGAAACAGCAGGTTCGTTAAAGACTGAAAGAACGGTTTCTGTAAACTGTTCTGCATCAAGTATCGTAAACTGCTTTGAATATTCAATGTAGCCTTTAAACTCTTCTCCGAGCCACTTTCCGACAAGCTCTGCAATTTTGTACTCACAGGCCTCCAATGCGTTGGCAAAGTTAACGAGCATTGTGGTGAATTCAAGGTAATCGTACTGTTTTGCAAGTCCCGATTCCGCCTTGGAGTTTGCAAAGTCAAGGTTAACCTGTTTGAAAATCTGCTTTACGAGCATTTCTATGTAGGAAAGATATATTTGGGCAGGGTCCGACGGCGGAGCTATGAATTCTGGTTTTGCCCCCGCCTCTGCGTTGTAGAGGAGCCCGTTGTCTGTTGATATTGAAAGTCCCTGATTTTTGAGAGCTTCTGTTGAGGAGTCGTCCTTTACTGGGAAAGTTAGAATGGGAAATGTGTTGTCCCTGAGTATCGTCCTCAGTTCGTTAACTGCATTGTAGAAGTCCCTTTGAAGGTTGGCTATTTCAAGGATGAAGGGAGTCGGAAGGATTTCGTCATCCTCAAGCTGGGTAACTGCAAAAGGTATTACTGGAACTACTCCTAATTTGTGTTCTCCAGAGTCCCTTAATTTTGAGAACTGTTCATCGTCGGAGATGAACCATTCGTTTTTTGTGTACTTTCTGTAGATGAAAAATTGTGGGTTTTCTGGGTTTGGCTCTTTAAACACTATGTAGTTTAGGGTTCCAAACTCGTCAAAGGAGTAGTCTTGAAGGTGGACAGGTTTCCTGAATGTTATGTAGGGAAAGATGTTAAGCTCCTTTTCCTCTAAGGCCGTTTCTACCTGAATTCTGGGCTTGTCAACTATTACAAAGATTATTCCGTTAATGAGGGTTAGCTTTAAAAGCTGGCTCATTTTGTCGTCTATGTAGGTTCCCCTCCTGTCTGTGTTGTTGATGAACTTCTCGTACCAGGGGGAGTCGTCCATTTTTCTAATCGGGGACTTTTTGAAAACGTGTCCCGTTATGGAGTCAACTATCTTTTTGCAGAAGTTAAATAGGACTGCGTACCTCTTTCTGTTTTTGAACTTCTCATCACTTTCGTTTGGGAACCTTACAAGGTAACTTCCGTCTAAGTATCCTCCTCTGCCTGTGTAGGAGTCCTTGAGAAACTGGTAATCCAAGTCAAAGTTAATTACAGCCATGGTATCTTCACTCCCTTAAATATGAAGTTAAAGGTCCTTTGGCTTGCAGCGTAAACTGCAAGTGCTAAGCTCCAGAATCTATCGGCGTGGCTGTCCTTTGCAGAACCTTCGTATCTTACATTTCCCGCATTTGTTACTGTTTTTCTAACAGAGTGAAGGTCCTCTCTGAGGTCAGGGTCGGAGGGAATTCTTATGAGCCTATCCTGGAATTTTGTCCTCAGTTTTTCAGCAAGCTCTTCTTTTGTCTTTGCAGAAAAGTAAACGGGGATGACTTTTGAACCGAAATTCTCCTTTAGCTCCTCTGCCAACTGCATTCCCAGTCCAGTCTCGTCAACGGCAACTCTCCTGCAGAACTTTGCGTAGTGGCTGATTATCTCTATCTGTTCTCTAAAGGGTTTCTTTTTAAGTTCCTCAATTCTTCTTACGTAAAGGACGTCTCCCAACTTTTCAACGACGGTTATAACTGTAAGGTCCTTTCTCCTTCCAACGTCAATTCCGCAGTAGAGGTTTCCTTTGGCTTCTCTTAAGTCAGGGAGGATTATTTCCTCTTTCGGCATTTCACATTTCTGGATAAGCTCGTAAGGAAGGACGGAATCTGCCTCGTCTATGAATTCTACGAGGTATTCTGTCTTCCAGGCATCCTCACTCTTTATCCCTGCTTTCAGCTCCTCTATATCAACGGAAAGTCCTTTTTCAACCGCTTCGTAGATGTTTAACGAATACCTAAACCACTTGGGATTGTTCTCGCTTATGCTCCAGAGGTAGTAGAAAAGGTCGTTTTTCCCAAAAGGGGTTGATATTGCAATGAGTTTGTAGTCCTTCTTCCTTGTGATGATTGGAAACACGGCCCTGTAAACCTCCTGCCAGTCCCTAAAGAATGCTGCCTCGTCCATTATTACGTCCCCTGAAAATCCCCTTATACCGTCGGGGTTGGCAGGCAGGGCTACGATTTGAGAGCCATTGGGAAAGTTAATTTCCAACTTTTTAAGGTCTGTGTTTTCAAAAAACTTAACTCCTGTAAGTTTTAATGCTTTAACGTGGAGTTTCACCTTATCAACAAATAGTTTGCTCTGCCTCTCTGTTGGAGAAACCACAACTATTGTGTGGTTCTGCCTCGTAGCTGCCCTCTTTGCTGCCCAGTAGGATACTACAAATGACTTACCCGTCTGCCTTGCCATCTTTATTGCACTAAACTTGTGAGAGTCAATTCCCTTAACTATCTCAATTTGATAGGGAAGGAGTATTGCCATTCTAAGCTCCGTAGAGTTCCTGAATTTTCCTGACTATCTCGGCATCTACCTTTCCTTCCTCCATTCCTTTCTGCAGAACCTCAAGTGCCCTCTTTTCCCTCTCCTCCCTGATTTTTTGAAGGTCCGCCATTGTTTTGGCAAGTTTTTGGAGTGCAGAGACGAGCTCTGTAGGGTCTTCAAACTCCATAGACTGGATGTCTTTAACGAACTTGAACATGTGATTGGCAAGCATCGTTCCCATCGTTTCTATGACGTCTGTTGCGGGGTTCTCTCTTAATGTGTCTATCAGTGCTTTCGTCTCCTCGTATATTTTCTTGTAGTCCTCTGCAGCCTGAGCATAGGACTTGTAAGCTCTGTGGATTGAGGATTTTGAAATGTCGTAACCTTCTGCCCTTAAGATTGCCTCTATTTCTTTGAAGGTCTTCTTTTCATTCTCGTACAGGTAAACGATTCTTGTTATTACGTCCTGGAGGACTGCTTTTTTTCTCCTTGGCATTACTCGTCCTCCCAGAAGGCAATCCCGTTATCACAGAGAGTTCCTTCAATAAGGTCTATCCCGTGAGGAGTTATCTTGTAGAGCCTTATCACCTCAAACCTTCTAACTGGATGCTCCATTTCCCTCTCTTCCACGTATCCCTTGTCTTTCAGGTATTCAAGGGCTTTCTCTATGTCTTTCGGCTTGAACTCTTTGTAGAAGGCCTCTATTACCCCTATCCTTTCGATGTCTCTCGGGTAAATCCTGTGAAGGAAATCAAGTATCAGTCCTCTGAGAAGCTTTTCCCTCATTTCCTCATCTCCTTGAACGTTTCTATGAACTGCTTGAAGATTTCAGTTATGGTTGCTCTCAATTCCCTTATGTCTGCTTTCCAGCCACCCAAGTCGTCGTAGTACTGCCTCTTGTCAACCTTTTCCGATATTTCGTATCTGATTTGATTCTCAAATTCGCTGAATCTCTTCTCTACCGACCTTTGGTATTCATCGATTCTTGCGTTTGTTGCCGAAAGCTCCTCTTTGAGGTTCTTGACCGAGTAGTAAATCCATGCACCGTTTCCGGTCAGAGTCCCTACAATCATTATCAGCTTCACCCAGTCCATCAGTTCCATTGATAGAGTCATGCCAACTCCCTGTTAAAGGAAAATCGAAACTGATAGGAAAATCAAAGCTGTTCCAATCCCTGCTTTCACAACGAAATTTCCAAACGAGTTAATGAAAGCAGGAAGGCTCATATTTGTTAAAAGTCTTGTCTTTATAAAGCCGAGCTGGAAAAGTCTTTCATACATTCTGTTTCTCCAGAACAATCTCAAGGAATTTCTGTAAGGGAATAACAACTAACGGCTCTTTCCTGTCGGCTTTGACTACTAAAACGTCTGCTCCGTCAAAGAGGTTGTAGAGGGAGAGTTTCTTTCTGACCTTGCACTGGATTGAACCGATTCCTTCTACGTAAAGGTCTGCCTTTCCGAGGCTTGCCGCAGACCTGACAACCTCAAATCCAGCATTTTCAAACTTCTTCTTAACCTCCCTTTCGAACCTCGTTCCCTTGGCCTTAGTGTTCATTAGAAGTCCTCCATTGCAGGCGGAAACTTTTTAAGGGCAACTGCTACGTGCATCTCCATCAAAAACTTCGGGGCTTTGACCTCAAAGTTTCTGACCGTTTCCCTATGGGGTAGTATCTGGAAGCTGCCGACTTCCGTTTCAGAAATCACCTTTTCTATTTGAACCATAAGGTTAAGAAGGTTGTTAACTCCCCTTTCGTACATCGGGGCGGGGTCTTCCTTGTTTTTCTCCTCTTCCCTGACTCCAAAGGCTACGGCTAAAACCATTATTCTGTGTTCCTCATCCTCTGTGAATTCAGCTGGAATCAGGGAAATGAAGGGGTAATTCCTCACATCCTTCGGCTGGTCAATTCCTATGTAAACGTTTGCGTCTGTCCCTTTTTCAAGTTTTTTCTTCAATCCTTCTATGAATTCAAACCACATTAGCCTCTCCTTATTGGAAACGTTGCAAATCCGACGGATGGAGATGACTGTGTCAATCCGAGCGATTCAAGGGTTATTGAGTTTTCAGTTTTCGTAAGAAGTTCCTTGTAGCTTTTTACTTTCTCGTTGTACTCGCTCTCGCTTCCGTCTCCTGCATAGTAGTCAACTACCGAGATGTAGTAGGCGTAAACTCTTGCAAGTTCCTTTAAGTGAGGGTTGTCTTTAAGGTGCGGGAACAGGGAAGCAGAAACTCCCAACTTTGAAAGGACTCTCTCAACGTAGAGGTTTGCCCTTTTAACTGCTTCTTCTCCTACAGAAACGGGGCTGTCCTCAAAGTCGGTTAGGGTCACAAATTCAGTCATTTGAAACCTCCGAGAGTTTTGAAAGGAAGTAGAGCCTTCCAGCTTCCACTGCGGTTTTCATTTTTCTTTCGTAGTCTCCAAAGAAGTAGTGCCTTGCTCTTATTCCGGGGTGGCGGACTCTTTTTCTGAATATGAAGCCGTTTGACGTTGGAATCTTTAAGGCCTTTCTTTCTTTGGGCTTTATTAAGTGAGGCTTTGTTCCGAATTCAAGGTATTTACCGTATTCAAGGAAGGAGTCTTCTGTTCCAGCTCCAAAAATGATGACTCTTGTGTCCGACTCCGGTACCGCAATAATTGACTGGAGGAGGTTACCGGTTCTGCTCTTAAACAGTCTCTTTCTCTGAATGTTCTTCTTGGTTTCTTCAACGTAGGTCCACGCTATTTTTGAGAGGGCAGCCCCCGCAAGTTTTACTAACCTGCGGGAGACCTTTGAAAAGTCAACGTCTTTCATTATTGTTATTTCAACTGCCATCCTATCCCACCTTGACGTTTTTGACTGCTGCTACGGCGTAAGGAGAAAGGACGGTAAATCCGCAGTACCACTCAAAGCGGTAACGGACTGCAAGTTTGTCTGGAACTTCTCCCAACTTCATGTACTGGATTCCAGCTCCTCCTGTTCCTCCGTAAAGCCCCGTCACTCCATCTGCAACTGAGAAGTGGAGAGCGTAGATGTTTGTTAGGACGTTTCCATTGGAGTCTGTGGTTAGAGGAACGTATTCACTCTGGAGAACCGGGACTCCGTCAAAGGTTAGAACAGGTTTTCCAAAGTTTTTGAGCTGGAGCATTGCCGAATCTGTTCCGTGTCCTTCTGCCCTTAGAAGTTCCTTGTAGGCTATGTAAGCTCTTGGATGCATTACTACTGCATCAACACCCAACTTCATAAGTGCTAAGAGTTCATCGAGTATTGAGAAGGAGAGGGGATTTGTTCCCGCATCAATGCTCCTTTGAAGCCCCTTTGCCTCTATCCTTGCAAGCTGACTGTCAAGTCCGTCAAAGACTTTAGGGTCTGCGGAAGAGTCTCCTGTAAGCCCTGCTCATTGCCTTGATTTCTGCCTTAATGAACGGGAGAACGGGGGCTCCTTCAACTTCCGTTGCAAACTTCGGAATGTCTATGTTCCTTGCGATTATCCTTACGTTTTCCGTGAACTGGTCAAGCTTTAAACCTTCGCTCTGGGGAACCGTGTCAGTTGCTCCCATGAAGCCTGCAACGGGGATTTCCTTCTCCCAAGTAACCAATAGACCACTTCCGGTGACTTTTCTGAAAGGTAGAACGTTAAAAAGCTGGTCGGTTTCTACTATGGTTTCTATCACTCCCTGCAGAATCTCGTTTGTTACCTGCTTTCTAAGTTCTGTTAACGTTCCAGCCAATATGTCTGCCATGACTTACCTCCTATTCTTCAAGTAGTTTTGAGAGTTTTTCGTCCGTGCTCTTTTCCCTTGCGGGTTCTTTTGCTACTCCTGCTCCAGAACCTTCCTTGTCAGAGGCCTTAAAGAGATACGGCTTTGCCTCTTTAAGCTCTTTCAGAAACTCCTCTGGAGTCTTTCCGTCAATGATGACCTTTCCGTCCTTAACCTCTGCCTTTTCCTTTGCCAGCAGAAAGACCATGTCGGGGTCGATAACTCCCATTTTAGTGGCAGATGTAACGATGGATGCCCTCACTTTTTCTGTTCTGTATGCCGTTTCAAGTTCCTTAATCTGGCTCTGGAGCTTTTCAAACTCCTCCTTGAGGTTCTTATCCTCCGGGGACTCCTTGTGGGCTTTTTCTACCTTCTCTTTAAGAGCCTTAATTTCTTCAAGGGAGGAAAAGCCCAACTCTTTGAGCTTTTCTTTCAGGATTTCGTCGGGATTGGAAGCCGGTGTGGTTTGATTGGTTTGAGTTTGCTGGTTTTGAGTGCTTCCCAGACTTTGGGTGTTGTTTTGGTCTTGATTTGTATTTTGTGTGTCCTGATTTACAGGGGTTTGACCCGTCCTGTCGTTGTTCATAGCAAAACCTCCAGAAGTCGTTTTCTGTTAGATTAACTTCTGGAGGTGTCCCCGGTGGGGTCGTGGAGGGCTATGGACGGCGTTTGACCCTCAAATCCTCACCTTTAACTGTTCTTACCTCGCACATTTCCAAAAGTCTTGAAACGAGGGGTTCCTCTTTGAGAAAGTGGGCTACTGTCTTAAAACCTGCATTTGACGTTACGAAAAGGAGCTTGTTCTCGTTGTAAGCATGGTAAATGGTTTCAATTACTAATTTTCTCTCCCACTCTCCCAAGTTAGGGTTGAGGTCGTCAACCAGAAATGAATCGTACTCCCAGATTAGTTTCTTGTACTCAAAAACGTCTCCCAAGTTCTGCAGGGGCATGAAGAGGGGAAGGTTGACCTTGTAGAGCTTCACAAGAAGTGCTATCTTTAGAATGCAGGCAAAGGTCTTTCCGGTCCCTGCTTTCCCCGAAAGGAAGACCCCCTTCTTTGAGGAGAGGACTGCTTTGACGGCGTCGGTCCTCTCCTTCTCTCCAAAAACGGCATCTACGTACTTTTTTGGAAACCTTCCGTTTAGGAGCCTGTCTGCTATTTCTTCTCTTGTTCTTGGCTTTAAAAACCTCACAATTCCGGTCTTTGTGAATACAAAGTAGCAGTTTCCCTGCTCATGTATTGTTGAGTCGGGAAACCTCTTTTTAAGTTCTGCCATGCTCTTTGCAACTAACAGCATCTCCCACCTCAAAATTCGATGTCGTCTGTCTGGCTCGTGTAGTAGTCAAGCCCCCTTTCGTTTTCGGGGGTGGTCCACTTTTTGCTTTCCGTTTTTGTTGTCCCCTTCCACCTCGGAAGGACGTACTTAAACTGGACTATTCCCCTATCCCCTAAGAGCTTTCTCTTCCATCCGATTAGTTTCGGGTTGGCATCCTTGAAGGCCTCGTACTCCATCTTCAAAACTTCTACGTCAAGGTTGTTGTTCTCGTAGATTTTCAATAGGTCCTTAAAGTGCCTTCCTATTACTTTTCTCGGCTCGCTGAACCTTAAAAGCTCTGGAGGTTCTCCGTTCCAGAGGTTTTCGTACCACTCTATGAGTTCCTTAACCTGCGGGTTCCTCTTTTTGTTTTTTCTTTTTTCTATGTCCTCAGAGAGCTTCTGTTCTGTTTCCTTCAAGAGCCTGTAGGCCTTCACTATTTCACCACTTTCGATGTGCTCAACTGAGGTTCTGATTCTCTTTAAAACGGTGTCAATCCGCATGGCTTCCTCCCGATTATCTTGCTTTTAGAGACAGCTCCTTTACCTTTGCCTTAACGGCTGGAACTGTTCTTCCGAGCCTTTTTGCTATTTCCTTTTGTGTCAGCTTCCCGTAGTTCTCTTTAAGGAACTCAATTTCTTTTTCAGTCCAGGGCTTTCTGTAGTTTTCGGCCGTTGAGTCGGCTCCCCTGTAGTATCTGCGGACGTTCTTCCTCACCTGCGTTTTTCTCCTCCTTGCCCTTGCCCTCTCCCTGCACCTTGCACTGCAGTACCTGTCCTGCTTTCCCCTTCTTGACAGGAACTTTTTCCCGCACACGGGGCAGGTTTTAACTCCGCTGTAGTACTCCCTCCAGTTGTCGGCATACTCTTTCAGGGCAAAGACCGGAGGATCATCGTTCACTTTGACCACTATTCCATACCTGACCCATCCGTAGACCTCAGATTGAACTCTTGTTTTTATGTAGGACTTTCCCAAAAAGCCCCAATCCTCAATCAGTTTGTCCACCAATTCGTTAAGCTGGAATACTTTCAGCCTGTCCATCAGGATAAATATTTCAGAGGATTTCATCTTACTCCTCCAACTGCCGCTTCAAGAAAGACCCTTAAAGTTTCGCCGTTGAGCTCCTCTACGCTCTTTTTCCTTGCAAGGTGGAGGGCTATGTCCAACTCCCCTGTTGTTATTCCTTCCTTTTTGAGGAGCTTTGTCAGGGTTTCAGAGCCTTTTGTTGAATATCCGTGCTTTTTGAGGAGGGTTTCAACTGTATCTCTGTCTATTGGAGACACCTGCTTCCTTACTATTATCCTCTTTACGAGGGAGTGGTAATCGTTGTAGAGAAATTTTGTGAGATTCCTATCCCCCAAGAAAATGAATATCAATCCTCCAGGATACTCAAGTTCCTCTGTTATGTCCTTGAGGATTGATAGAAACCTTTTTTTCTCAAAGAGCCTCTGGGATTCGTCAATTATGATTGTGAAGGTTAATTTCTTGTAGTTTATTGCATCCTTTATAAGGTCGAGGGTTTCTAAAAAGCTCCTTTTGGGAGGTAATCCTATGGCCAAAGCAACTTGGGCTACAAACTGGGAATCCGTGATTCTTCTCTCCGGAAACTTCATGTACTTTACGGTAGGGTCGGCTTTTTTGATTTTTAAGGCCGCTTTTGTTTTTCCGCTCATCCACTCTCCCCACACTGCACCGTGCAGGGGCTCCTTCCTTTCGTGGTAAAATTGAAAGAGTGTTTGGACTGTCTTTTCGATGGCTTTCTGAACGTGTGTTTTCATTACTCACCTCCTATTTGTGATTTAAAGGTCTTCGAGGGTCAGCCCCCTGGGCTGGCTCTCCTCTGTCCTTTCCTGTTCTGGATTAAGTGATTCCAGCTCCTCTATTGAGATTGAGATTTGAGGTTCACCGTCTGCAATTTCTTCAAGGGATACGGCAGGTTTTTCCATGTAGGAAAGTCGGGCGTGTTCCTCTTCTAACTTCTTCTTCCTCCTGTCTATCCTCTTTGAACGGAGTTTCTCCTGTTTGAACTCAACGGTGGTTTCAACCTCTACGGGAGGTTTTGAGAAGAGCTTTGCAACTCCTATGAACTCCCCGCTCGACTTCTGGTAAACCATTACCTCTTTGAGGTTGGTTATTAACCTCTTGACCACTACTTTTTCCTTCTTTTTCGGGTAGTTAATCTGGTAAATCAGGTTGTCTATCTGTATCTGGCCGTCCTTTAAGGTTCTCTCTACGGTTTCAACAAATGCGGTTGAGATTAAGGTTTCATCTGCCTTACGGGAGTATCCCTTGAAAAGTTCTGCAGGTATTACTTTTTCGCTCAGGTGTTTAAACCTGTGGTGGTTTCTGTTGTAGCTCTCAACTGCAAGCTGGGCAAGTTCCTCTATCGATTCTGCACTCCTTCTGTGGAGCCTCATGAAGCTCTTGAACTCCTTGATTACGACCTCGATTATTTTCTGGTTCGGCCTGTATGGATAGGTGTTTGAAAGTCTCACCCCTAACCTGCTCAATCCTTCTTTTATGAGCTGGCTCTTTAGGATTTTTTCGTTATCACACTTAACCACTTTGGGAATTCCAGCTTTTTTGAACACGTCGATTAGATATAAGGCCACTTCCATTGAGTTGAATGCCTTGTTGTAGCTCCCGACCCCTCCCTTTTCCTTGTTTTCAACTATGAAGGGGGGAAAGAGGAATCCCGTGTAGAGGTCAAATCCCAATATCAGGGAGTAGTTCTTTCCTTCAAACTCGTAACCCGTAAGGTCAATTTCAAGAACCTCTTTAGGTCTTGCAACTGCTCCAAAGGATATTCTTTGAGCTCTCCCTCTGCTCCTTCTCTTGTGGGCAAACTCTTCCCAGTTTTTTCCCAACACTCCTACAACTATTGCTTTTACGATTTGCCTGAACCTGTGGTATCCGACAGATATTCCGTTCATTTCAAGCTCCAACTGGAGGGCGTGGTAAACCTTTGCCAACGGCAGGTATCTTTCTTCTCCCTTTTCCTTTACCTTGTAGAGGAGGAGTTCTAAAAGTTTTTCGTAAAGTCCCGTCTCTTCCAATTTTCTTATGTATTGAAGGAGCTTTGGTTCCCTGTTTTCCTTTTCCGTTTCCTTCAGCCACCTGCAGACCGTGGAGGTGTTGAAGTTCAGAAAGAAGGTGGACACCCTAAAATAAGATTTGAACTCCAACAAAAGGAGGTGTCCACCAATGAAACAATTAAAGAAATTCAAAGGAACATCCCTGCACATATCAAATACACCCTTCAAAAAAACAATCAAAAGAGGAACGAAAATCAAAACCAAACTCGACCTAACAAAAGACCCAAACGTGAGAAAAAGACTTAAATGGATTCAACACTACGAAAAACACCAAAATGCAAGACTAACCTGCAGATACTTCGGAATAAGTCCAACTACCTTCTACAAATGGAAAAATAGATACAAAAAGTACGGTTTAGAAGGCCTCAAAGACAGAAACAAAAGACCCCACAGAGTAAGACAACCTCAGAT
>NZ_FXTM01000030.1 GCF_900182585.1 Balnearium lithotrophicum
AGATTAAGCAAGATGTTGGGAGCTATGAGAGAACAAAGAGCTTTTATATAGCTCAGTTATTTGTTTTGACTAAGTTCTGTCTCTTTAACTTGTGGGTTCTCCTTTTGGTCATATGGATTTTTCAAACAGGCTCCACTATCGATTAAATTTATTTAGGTAGAACTTCCCTCAGAAATCTTCCCGTCCAGGTGTCCGTTTTTGCAACCTCCTCGGGAGTTCCTGTAGCAACGACCATTCCTCCCCTCTCTCCACCCTCAGGACCCAAGTCTATGACCCAGTCCGCACACTTTATGAGGTCTAAGTTGTGCTCAATAACTATTACTGTGTTCCCCTTATCAACCAACTTTTGGAGTACGTCTATCAGCTTTTTGACATCGTGAATGTGAAGTCCCGTTGTTGGTTCGTCTAAAATGTAGAGGGTATTTCCCGTTCCCCTCTTTGAGAGCTCCTTTGCAAGTTTCACCCTTTGAGCCTCTCCCCCCGAGAGAGTCGTTGCAGGCTGTCCCAACTTTATGTAACCAAGCCCAACGTCGTAAAGCGTCTTCAACCTGTTGAAAATCTTTGGATGGTTCTTAAAGAACTCCATTGCCTCCTCAACTGTCATCTCAAGAACGTCGTGGATGTTCTTCCCCTTGTACCTAATTTCGAGGGTCTCCCTGTTGAACCTCTTACCCTGACACACATCACACGTTACGTAAACGTCTGGAAGGAAGTGCATCTCAATCTTTACAACCCCATCTCCCTTACAGGCCTCGCACCTTCCACCGGGAACGTTGAAGGAGAACCTTCCCTTCCTGTACCCCCTTGCCCTTGCCTCCGGCGTTGATGCAAAGAGCTCCCTAATCGGCGTAAACAGGTCAACGTACGTTGCAGGGTTTGAACGGGGCGTTCTACCTATCGGCGACTGGTCGACTCTTATAACCTTATCTATAAATTCAATCCCTTCAATTCTCTCGTGTTTTCCTGGAATAACCTTACTCTTGTAAATCTCCTTAGCAAGTGCTTTGTAGAGTATTTCGTTAATAAGTGTCGACTTTCCAGAACCTGAAACACCTGTAACGCAGACAAAGAGTCCTAAGGGAATTTCAACTGTTACGTTCTTAAGGTTGTGCTCCGATGCCCCAACTACCCTTAACCACTTGTCCTTCGGTTTTCTCCTCTCCTTTGGAACCTCAATTTTCAGTTTTCCTGAGAGGTACTTTCCCGTTAGGGAGTTAGGGTTCTCCTTTATTTCCTCTGGAGCTCCCTTTGCTACAACCTCCCCTCCGTGAACTCCTGCTCCGGGGCCCATGTCTATTACGTAGTCTGCACTCTCTATCGTTTCTGTATCGTGTTCAACGACAACAACTGTATTTCCCAAGTTCCTCAAGTTTTTAAGCGTTTCAATGAGCCTCTTGTTGTCCCTCTGGTGGAGTCCGATACTCGGTTCATCCAAAACGTACAGAACGCCTGAAAGCCTTGAACCTATTTGTGTTGCAAGCCTAATTCTCTGAGATTCACCCCCCGAAAGGGTTGATGTTCTCCTGTCAAGTGTCAGGTAGTCAAGCCCCACATCTAATAGAAACTTCAGCCTGTTCCTTATCTCCTTTAGGATTCTCTCTGCTATCCTCTCCTTCTGGCCTGAAAACTTTACCTTTTCGAAGAACCCGTAGCACCCTTCAACCGTCATGGACTCAACGTCTGCTATGTTTAAGCCCTCAATTTTTACAGATAGCGCCTCCCTGTTCAGTCTCCTTCCTTTACACTTGTTACACTCAACTTCCCTCAGATATGGCTCTATCAGCTCCTTCACGTAATCGGACTCTGTCTCCCTGTACCTCCTCTCCAAGTGCTTTACTATTCCCTCAAAGTAGTAAGGCCTGTAGTTTCCCCTGCTGAATGGAACTGTATTAAATACCCTCACTGGAGTCTTTTCAGAGTAGAGGAGAAGATTCAACTGTTCCTTAGATAGTTCCCTTACAGGAGTGTAGGGGGATATTCCCAACTCCTCACAGCCGGTCTCTATTAAGTCCTTTATGTACTCAAACTTTGCCCTTTTAGAGAGCTCCACAGATTCAACAACGGGAGAATCAAAGTCTAAAAGGAGTTCCGGGTCAACTGCAAGTTTAAATCCAAGTCCTCCGCACTCAGGACAGGCTCCTAAAGGACTGTTGAACGAAAAGAGCCTCGGAGAGATTTCCCTGTAGCTAAAACCGCATATTGGGCAGGAGCCCTTAGTTGATAGTGTTTCCTCCTCCTTTGTGTCGTAGTTTTGAACTGTTACAAGTCCATCAGAAAGGTTAACTGCAATCTCTACAGAGTCAGCTATTCTCGTTTTATCCTTACTTGAAACCTTTATCCTGTCAACAATTACATCAATTGAGTGCTTTACTTTCTTTTCAAGTTTTAGGTTTAAAACCTCCTCTGCCCTGTACTCCTTTCCATCTATTCTGAATCTTCTAAACCCCTGCCTTGTGAGTTTCTCAAAGAGCTCCCTGTGCTCCCCCTTTCTCTCCCTCACCACAGGCGAAATTATCAAAATTCTGCTCCCTTCGAGTTTCAAAATCCTATCTACGATTTCCTGAACAGTTTGAGGTTCAATCGGAACGTTGCACTTGGGACAGTAGGGAGTTCCGACCCTTGCAAAGAGGAGCCTTAAATAGTCGTGAATCTCCGTTGTCGTTCCAACCGTTGAGCGGGGATTTTTTGAGACAGTCTTCTGCTCAATCGATATTGCAGGAGACAGTCCCTCTATAAGATCAACTTCCGGTTTTTCCATGAGCTGGAGGAACTGCCTTGCATAGGCCGATAGACTCTCAACGTACCTCCTCTGCCCCTCTGCATAGAGCGTATCAAAGGCAAGAGAAGATTTTCCCGAGCCGGAAACCCCCGTAATTACAACCAGTTTGTTTTTAGGAATTTCGACGTCAACGTTCTTTAAATTGTGTTCCCTTGCACCCTTAACAACAATTTTGTCCTTCATTGGAGCTCCTTAGTGAATTCAGTTAGAAAAATAGACAAATTTTTCCTTTAGGAAATCTCTAACTTATCCATAGAAAGTTTCTATTGATTTATCCCGGTTCTATAGATATATTTGCCTTGAAATTTCAATTGCAATTAATTATCATTTTTAATAACAAAATACCAAACCTTAGGAGGAGGAGAAATGGCACTTGTAGGCCAAAAAGCACCTGAGTTTTGCCTAAATGCATACGATCCTGTTAAGAAGGAGTACACAGAGGTTAAACTCTCAGACTATGCAGGAAAGTTTTTAGTTCTATGCTTCTATCCTGCAGACTTTACTTTCGTCTGCCCAACAGAGATTGCAGCAGTGAACGCTAAAATTGATGAAATCAGGGAGCTCGGAGCAGAGGTTCTTGCAGTATCAACTGATACACACTTCAGCCACCAAATCTTCTGTGAAACAGAGCCTCTTCTAAAGGACCTTAAGTTTCCCCTTGCCGCAGACCCAACAGGAAAGACCGCAAGGGATTACGGTGTCTACATTGAGGAAGCAGGACTTGCAAGAAGGGGAAGGTTTATTATCAACCCTGACGGCGTAATCGTTGCCGAGGAAGTTCTAAATCCACCTGTTGGTAGAAACGTTAACGAACTTCTAAGACAGCTCTCTGCTTGGAAGTACGTTTACGAAAATCCTGATGAGGTATGCCCTGCAAACTGGAGACCTGGCAAAAAGACCCTCAAGCCTGGTCCAGACATTGCCGGAAAGGTTGGAACAGTTGTTACAATTGATGACATTCTATCTTAAAAGTAAGGGGGAGTACTCCCCCTTAACTACTTCAAAACTACTTCTTTCCAGTACTTTCTTATCATCTCCTTTGTACTCTTAGGAAGTGGAACGTACCCTAACTTTACAGCAATTTTATCTCCATTCTTAAACGACCAGTCAAAGAAGTCCACAACCAATTTGTTCTTTTCCTTCTTTTCCCTTGGAAGGAGAATAACGCTCGTAGCAGTTAAAGGCCAGCTCTCCTTACCAGGTTGAAGCAGAAGGTTTCCTAGTAGGTAGAAGTGGTCCTTCAAATTCCAATTTGCGTGGGACGCCGCTGCTTTAAACGTTTTTTCGTTAGGCTTAACAAAGTTTCCTTCCCTTGTTTGAAGCTGAGCAGCCTTTAGATTGTTCTGAAGCTTGTAGGCATACTCAACGTAACCTATTGCTCCGGGAGTCTGTTTTACATAGTTTGTAACCCCTGCATTTCCTTTTGCTCCAATTCCAGCTGGCCAGTTTACGACCTTTCCATATCCTATTTTGTTTTTCCACTCAGGACATACGTTACTGAGCCAATAGGTAAAGTTCCAGGTTGTACCTGAGCCTTCGGCTCTGTGGACAACTGTTATCCTCTGGTGTGTTAATTTCACGTTAGGATTATTCTTCCTTATTTCTGGGTCATCCCAGTACTTTACTCTTCCCATGAAAATGTCACAAACTTCCTTGTTTGAGAGCTTAAGTTCAGTATCCCCTACACCGGGAAGATTGTAAACGACAACTATTGAACCAACTATTGCGGGAAACTGGTATAGTTTCCTCTTGTCAAGCTCCTTTGGTGGTAACATTTCGTCCGAGCCACCAAAGTCAACAGTCCTTTCGGTTACCTGCCTGATTCCTCCCCCTGAACCTATTGCCTGATAGTTAACTTTAACTCCTGTTGCCTTTTCGTATTCCTTTGCCCAGTTTGCATAGACCGGATAGGGAAACGTTGCCCCTGCACCGTTAATTACTGTTTTCTTTTCTGTCCTTTTTCCTTCTTCCTTTTTTCCTCCCCAACACCCAAAAAACAAAACTGCAGCAGAAAGGGATAGAGCAGTTATCTTTTTCATCCTTCCTCCTAATTAAAGTATTTTTTATTTTAACCAAATGTCCTACCATTTGACTTTCGTAACTGCCATAAGTGTGTTCTTATCCTCTCCCGCATCGTCAATTAGTCTATCATCAACAACAGTGAATCTTACGTGTTTACTGTAGTCCCACCAAGCACCGTAAACAAAGTGGTCCCTTTCATCGTTTGATTTATCATCGTTAGGGTCCCAGTGGTCATACCTTCCTAAAATTCCAACCGAATACCCTGTAAAGGGCTTTAATTTTAAGTCTGCATTGAACGAGTATCCTTTTTGGTCTACATCGTTCTTGTTGTAGTAATCGTCCCTATCCCAGATGTACTGGGCTGCAACCAAAAAGTATGGATTGTTGTAAACTGCATGGACTTGATAAATGTGTCTATCCATATCCTGCCCTTTAAGGTCAAAGATGTGAGCTGTATGTCCAGAAAGCGTAAAGTCTTCAAATAGATTAAGTGAAAGTCTTCCCTCCAAGGATTTTCCAAAGTGCTCACTATTTTCCTCTCCGTGGTATCCCTCACCGTTGAATATTCCAAACTGCCATGAAGCTATTGAGTATTTTCCTTTGAATGAAACACCCAAGTCTGCCGAGTTTTCTAGGCCTGCCCCCTCCTTGTTCTCTATTAGGGTCTCCTCAACATCCCTGTGGAGCCAACCGTGGTGCTCCTCCCAGTCGTGCCACGGCCTGTGGGCAAGGCCAATTTCAACTCCGGTGTGGGGAAAAACGTTGTGAAAGTAAACGTAAGCGTGCTTAATTCTTGCAACGTAGGAACCGTTCAAGTCTCCAGCCCTGTCTCCGTTCTTGGCCTTTGCCTGGTGGACGTCCAACGTTGTTCTGAAGTAATCTCTATCGTTAAAGTATCCGCGGAGTTCCACGTAGTTTCTTGTAATTCTAAAAGCATTATTATGAGATGGATTCTTCAGATCCGCATCGTAATGAAGATATGCCTCTCCACCAATTTTTATCTTCTTATCTTTTGAAACAACAGTAGTTCCACTTGAACGGGAAGGAATTTTTATCTCTACAGGTTTTCTTCCGGGACCTGGAGTTAGGTAGAGCCTTCCCTCACTATCAACGTAGAGGTGATTTACAGGAGTTCCATTAATTAAAATAGTGTCGGCCCTTGACTGAAGGGAAATGATTGATGTTAGAGTTAACGTTAGAATCAGGAACTTTCTCATTTTTTCCTCCAAAGGTTTAAATTTCCCTTACAGAAAGTTTATCCTATTAATTGTTAAGAAAGTGTTAAGATTTAGGAGGTTAACTTGAAAAAGCTTTTAAAACTTTTATTGCCCTTAGTTTTAGTTGTTTCCTGTACCTATGAACTTTCAATCCCGGAGAGCAAACTCGAGTCCTACGTTTGTAAGGAATTTCCCAAGAAGAGTGAAATTTTTCTATCAAAAGTAATAGTTAAAAATCCAGATTTAAAGCTATTGGGTAACAATAAAGGGGAGCTTTCTTTTTATTTAGAAGTAGTTCCCCCTTTGGGAAAGGAAATAGATGCTAAAGTTGATGCCATTGGAACCTTTCAGTTTGATTCAAAAACGAAGACACTCTACCTTGTTGACTTAAAACCCAAAGATGTTGTACTAAATGGAAAGAAGTTTGAAAGTGATTTAGTAAACAAAACAGTTAATTTTATTATTAGAGATGTACTTAAAGGAATTCCTGTCTATAAAATAGAAGGAAAAAAAGCGAAACTCGTAAAGGGAATAGAGATTAAAAGAGGGAAATTAGTTGTTAAGTTAGGAATTTAACTTCCGTTTCTCTTAACTTTTAAATATTTAGCCATTAACCTTGCTACTCTATAGTTCTTTGATTCATTTGCAAGGTCTAAAGGAGTTTTTCCTCTTTGGTTTTTAATACTTGGGTCTGCTCCGTTTTCTAAGAGAACCTTGGTAGCGGCATAACTTCCTTTAGAGGTTCCACAGTAGTGAAGGGGGGTATTTCCATAGTTGTCCTTTTCGTTAACTTTAGCTCCATTTTCTATCAGGAGCTTTGCAGTTTTAGGTCTGTTGTATATACAGACGAGGTGGAGAGGAGTATAACCGTACTTGTCCCTTTCGTTAACTTTAGCTCCTTTTTCTATTAAAAGTTTTGCTACCTCGTAGCTTCCTCTAACAACAGCTTCATGGAGAGGAGTGAATCCGAAATAGTCCTTAGCGTTAATTTTTGCTCCATGTTTTATTAAGAACCTTGCAAAATCAACACTGTTTGCATCTACAGCGTAGTACAAAGGAGTCTGACCGAATTTGTTCTTTATATCAACTGGAATTTTTCCCGAAGCAATCAGCTCTTCGGCCTTTTCAAAGTCGTGGTTCCTTAATGAGAAGAAGAACTCCCTCTTTATTTTTTTATCAACTTGAATACTCTGAGCCTTCTGGGCAAAGGAGTAACTAATCGGAGATGCTGCTATGAGTAGCGATAGAATTAGAGCTCTCTTCATTTTCTCTCTCCCTGAGATTTCTTAAAACTTCTATGAGTTCATCTAAACTTTTCACGTCAAAATATAGTTTCCTATCCGGTGTGAAAACAGCCCCCTTCTCTTTAACAAAGGAGACAAGTGTTTCGGGCGATACGTTTGGACTTTCTCCGAAGGAGATTATGGCCTTCATGGAGGGAGTAACTGATACCTCCTTTATTCCTAACTCCTTGGCTATCTTCTTAATCTGCATAGTTTTAAAGAGATTAACAACAGGGTCTGGTAGGTATCCCCTAAGCTTTTTCAAATTGTCCAAGAACTCTTCAGGATTTTCTGAGGATGCCATTTGGGAGTAAAGCTTTACCTTTTCCTTCGGGTCTTCAATAAATGTATCTGGAATGAAGGCTTCAAATGGTATGTTAATCTTAACGTCCTCCTCTTCCCTTTCCTTCGTTACTTCCTCAAGAAGCTTTGTGTAAAGCTCAAGTCCTACAGACTCAACAAATCCGCTCTGTTTAGGTCCTAAGAGAGTTCCGGCTCCCCTTATTTCAAGGTCCCTAAGGGCAAGTTGAAATCCTCCACCCAACGGGGACAGTTTTTTCATTGCCTCAAGTCTCTTAATCGCCTCGGGAGTAAGCTTAACATTCGGAGAAGTCAGCAGGTAACAGTACCCCTTCTCAACCCCCCTTCCTACCCTTCCTTTAAGCTGGTAGAGCTGTGAAAGGCCAAACCTTTCGGCTCCAATCACTATCAGCGTATTCGCACTTGGAACGTCAAGACCTGATTCAACTATCGATGTTGAAACCAAAACCTGAATTTTTCCCTCAAAGAACTGGTGCATCGTTTTCTCTATCTGGGAGCTCCTCATTTGGCCGTGTACAATTTCTACCTTTACATCTGGAAAGAGCTTCTCCACCTTCTCCTTGATTTCAGGAAGTGCCGATATATCGTTGTGAACTATAAATACCTGACCGCTTCTTGAGATTTCCCTTTCAACTGCCGTTTTTAAAATGGCATCTGTGTACTTTCCAACAACAACCTTTGTTCCCCTCCTCCCTGCAGGGGGAGTTTCTATTTTTGATATGTCCCTAAAACCCGAAAGGGCTGAATAAAGAGTTCTTGGAATTGGTGTTGCCGACAGGTACAGAACATCAATGTTCGATTTTAACTTTGTCAGTTTTTCCTTCGTTTTAACTCCAAACCTGTGCTCCTCATCTATTATAAGGAGTCCTAAATCCTTAAACTTAACGTCATCCTGGGTTAACCTGTGTGTTCCTATTACGATATCAATCTCTCCTCTCTCTAACCTCCTCAGTATCTCTTCCTGCTCCTTCTTCGTCCTAAACCTTGAAAGGAGTTCTATCTCAACGGGAAATCCTGAAAACCTTCTCTTAAACGTTCTGTAGTGCTGGTCGGCAAGGACCGTTGTGGGGACAACAACAGCAACCTGTTTTCCCGCAGAAACTGCCTTCATGGCAGCTCTCATTGCAACTTCCGTCTTTCCAAATCCAACGTCACCACAGAGAAGTCTGTCCATCGGTTTTTCAGACTCCATATCCCTGTAAACTTCTCTTATTGCCCTCTGCTGGTCGGAAGTAAGTCTGTATGGAAATCTTCTCTCAAACTCCCTTATTAGCCTCTCATCTCCAACAATTTTTTCCTTTACGGAGCTCTTCCTCTCCTTGTAGAGCTCCGCAAGCTCCCTTGCAAACCTCTCAAGTGAGGCCTTAATTCTCCTCTCCAAGTTCTTCCAGGAAGTTCCCCCCAACCTGTCCAACTTAGGGTTTTTCCCCCTGTATCCTGTATACCTGTAAATTCTGTCAATCTGTGTAAACGGTGCGTATAGCTTCTCTCCTCCAGCGTACTCAATCTCTATGAAGTCGTAGAGTTTTCCCCCTATCTCCCTACTGACTATTCCCTGAAATACTCCTATTCCGTAATCCCTGTGAACTACCAACGTTCCCGGCTCAAGTCCCGTTACGTCAGTTCCCTTTTTAACGGGAATCTCTATAGTTCCCTCTGCAATTAGAGCTCTCCTTCCCTCCTCAAATTTGTAACCACCTAACGAACTTCCTCTCTCAAGTGAGTACTTAATATTGTATATGTTAAATAGCTTTTCTGCCTCTTTCTTTAAAGTCTCAGTCTGATAGATTAACTTTACTTCGTAACCTTGGAGGCTCCTTACAATTTCCTTTAAGTTTTCATCTTCAACAAAGGGAAGAGGAGCTATTTTAAAGTCAACAGAATTCTTAACGTTTTTCTCATAAATTAGAAGAGTCGGTTTGGGGAGCTCCCTAACAATAAACTTTTCAGGTGATGATGAGCTTACTCCCTCCCTCTTTAGAATTTCGTAGTTTTCCATTACCTGCGAGACAAAACTCTCAGAAGACGTTCTTATCTGCTCGGGCTCAATAAATACAGCTTTAAAGTTTCCTATGTACTCTGTAATTGGAACAAGTTCAACAACATCCGGAAGGAATTTCTCAGCTCCACTGAGCTCACCCAAAAGGGAGTGTCTTTCCGATACTTCCCTATCAATCCTTGAGAGCTTCTCTAACATCTCCTCATCCGTAGGAAGTTCTAATGTCGGAACAAGTGTGAACGATTCGGTATTCAAGCCGTTCACCTTTAAGGTCTCAATTTCATCTCCAAAGAACTCTATCTCTACCCTTTCATTTAAGGGAGTAACTATCTCTAAGAAACTTCCCTTTAGGGAGAATTCTCCACTTTCAGGTTCACTGTCTACTCTTCTAAATCCAAAGCCGGTTAGTTTTTTGGGAAGCTCTGAAAGAGCAATCTCACTGCCCCTTTTAAACTCTAAAATCCTATCTATTAAAAACTCTGGAGATACAACTTTCTGGAGAAAAGAAGAAGGTGTTAGAACTACCAACTGTGGAGAGGTAGCAAATATACAGTAGAGAGCTCTAAGCCTTTCGTACTGAACTGATGAAAGTGGAGATGAGACGTCTAAGGGAGGAACGTCCCACGATGGAACGTAAATAGACTTTAATCCTTCCCTCTTTAAATCCTCAGAAAATGCCCTTGCTAACTGCTCGGTAGGGAGGAAAACAACTAACGGGAAAATGTTTTTAACAATTTCCTTTATTAAAAGTGCTTTTGAACTCCCAGGGAGACCACTTACCTTTGAAAGTCCTTCCTTTATCTGTGACCGGACTAATCTAACGTTTCTTTTGAACATTAGCTCTCTTCAATTAACTGTGCTTCTCTCTGCATAAGCTTGTTAAACAGTGTATCCCACAACAGTTCCAACTTTCCACCTACGTGTTCCCTGTAGAATGCAATAGAGTCGTCTATTTCATCCTTCAATCTCTCAAAGAAGTCATCATTCTGAAGGCCCATATCTATCTTGTCCTGATTGTAAAGAAAAAAATCTGCGACGATTGTTCTTGCAAGTCTTTCAGCCTTATCCTTTGAACTTTCCATACTAACCTCCAAAGTGTAACAGTAGCTTCGAGAGGGTTTTTTTCAGTTCTCTCCTTTCAATAATCATATCGATTAGACCGTGTTCTAACAAAAATTCAGCCCTCTGAAAACCCTCAGGGAGCTTTTGCTTTATTGTTTGTTCAATGACTCGGGGGCCGGCGAAACCTATCAGAGCTCCAGGCTCTGCAATAATCACGTCTCCAAGAAAGGCAAAGCTTGCCGAAACTCCACCCATTGTCGGGTGAGTAAGAATCGTTATGAACGGCACCCCCCTTTCCTCAAGACGTGCAAGGGCTGCAGATGTCTTTGCCATCTGCATTAGGGATAGAACTCCTTCCTGCATTCTCGCTCCACCTGAAGCAGTTATGCAGATAAATGGAATTCCCTCTTCTGCAGCCCTTTCTGCATTTCTCGTTACCTTCTCGCCGGCCACCGAGCCCATACTTCCACCCATAAACCTGAAATCAAAGCAACTTACTAAAACTTCCCTACCCTCTATTTTTCCCCTTGCATTAACTACTGAATCCTTTAATCCTGTCTTTTTCTGTGCCTCCTCAAGTCTCTGTCTGTAAGATTTTCTGTCCTTAAAGTTTAGAGGGTCGGTTGGTGTAAGCTCCCCATCCAATTCCTCATAGGTTCCTTTATCAAAGAGCATGTAGAGCCTGTCCTTAGCCGGAACTGGGAAGTGGTATCCACACTTTGGACAGACCCAGAAGGAACTTTCAAGTTCTCCCCTAAAAAGGAGAGTTTTACACCTTTCACACTTCAGCCAGAGACCGCTTGGTAGCTGAAGCTGTTCCTCCTTTTTAGAAGGTTTCTTTCTCCTAAAGAGCTTTTCAAGCATTAACTAACCTCTAAAGCAGGCAATTTCAGGTAGAAGGTTCAGCAGTTCCCTAAAAGCATCTGAAGCTATCGAATAATAAACTTTATTCCCCTCACGGTTCTTTGCAACTATTCCCTTGTACCTTAGCGTTCTTAAGTGCTGTGAGAGCGAAGATTGGGAAATTCCTAAAATCTGTTCCAAATCTGTAACACACATGGGTTTGTCCTTGAGGGTAAAGAGAATCTTTAACCTAACAGGAGAGGCCAAAGCTTTTAAACACTCAGCTCCTTCCTCTATTCTTTCATCGTCGAGTATAAACTCGTTTTCCTTTTTAGCCATAACTCCTCCATTTTAAAATGTTTTTAATCTACATTTAATTTTAATCAAAATCACAATATAAAACAAGTTGAATTAAATCTTTAAATTTATAGCCGTGTAATATATATTTATGTTACTTATATTTCAACTACTTGTTCTCGTTCAATACATGGTGGACACCCTGGTGTTTTTTAATATATTCCTCAAACTTCTCTACTGGAGTCTTATAACCAAGACCTTGATGAGGC
>NZ_FXTM01000031.1 GCF_900182585.1 Balnearium lithotrophicum
GCCTCATCAAGGTCTTGGTTATAAGACTCCAGTAGAGAAGTTTGAGGAATATATTAAAAAACTCCAGGGTGTCCACCATGTATTGAACGAGAACATTCCCTTTACAATTTAAAAAAAGGTTGATAAATTTCCTCTTGCCTTTTGCCACCGGTGAAACGAAATAGGAGGTAGGTATGCCGATAGACAAGGATGTAGTAGAGGAGATTGTTAAGAAGTACGGATTTCACGACAAGGACACAGGTTCTCCAGAGGTACAGATTGCTATTTTGACAGAGAGAATTAAGAACCTAACAAGGCACTTTCAGGAGAACAAGCACGACAACTACAACAAGAGAGCTCTCCAGAGGCTCGTAGGTAGAAGGAAAAAGCTCCTTAAGTATCTAAAGGAAAAGGACTTTAACAGGTATCAGAACATCGTTCTCAAACTTGGTCTCAGAAAGTAACTTGGGGGAGCTCCTTTCTCCCCCTTCCCTCCTTCCCGTCTTCCCTCCTTCCTTTGATATTATTTCGTAGTTAAATTTTAAATAAATCAAAAATATTTGGAGGTTACTTATGTCCGTATCCGAAGTTGCAATAGAGGTTGGTGGTAGACCTTTACGTTTTCAAACTGGAAAAGTTGCTAAGCAGGCAGATGGAGCCGTTGTTGTTTCTCAAGGAGATACAATGGTTTTAGTTACAGCAGTAATGAGTGATGAACCGAGGGAGGACGTTGACTTCTTTCCCCTGTTGGTTGAATATAGAGAGAGGGCCTACGCCGCAGGTAAGATACCCGGTGGATTTATAAAGAGGGAAGGAAAACCTACGGATGAGGAAATTCTAAAGGCAAGGGTTACAGACCGTTCAATAAGGCCTATCTTTCCCAAAGGCTTTAGAAATGACGTTGAGGTAATTGCCTTTGTTATTTCTGCAGACCAGGAGAACGACCCTTCCGTTCTTGCAATAAACGGTGCTTCCGCCGCACTCCACATTTCACGAATTCCCTTTGAAAAGCCAGTTGGAGCTGTTAGAGTTGCAAGAATTGATGGAGAACTAAAGATAAATCCCTCCTACGAGGAGCTCCACAGGGCAGATATAAACTTGGTCGTTTCTGGAACTGAGGATGCAGTTGTTATGGTTGAAGGGGGGGCAAACGAAGTTCCCGAAGAGGAAGTTTTGGATGCGATTCTCTTTGCCCACGAGGAGATAAAGAAGATAACGAAGGCTCAGGAGGAACTTAGGAACCTTGCAGGGAAACCCAAGTACGAGTTTATAGCTCCCTCTCTCGATGAGACAACGAGGGAAAAGATTAAGAACTGGGTTTTTGAGAGGATTGAGCCAGTAATAACAATTCCTGATAAGCATGAAAGGAGGGAAAAACTTAGAGAGCTTAAAGAGTTAATGCTTATAGAGCTTAATATTCCTGAGGAGGACCATAAGCTTGCAAAGGAAGCCTTTAACGAAGCAGAGAAGGAATTTGTAAGGAAGATGGTTTTAGAGAGGGGAGTGAGAATCGACGGAAGAAAGCCAGACGAAATAAGGCCTATTTCCATAGAGGTAGGACTTTTACCAAGGGCCCACGGTTCAGCCCTCTTTACAAGGGGACAAACTCAGGCTCTCGTTACAACGACACTTGGAACTCCGGAAGAGTACCAGTTGGTTGAAGGTTTGATGCCGGAAGAGCAGAAGAGGTTTATGCTCCACTACAACTTCCCTCCATTCTGCGTTGGGGAAATTGCACCACTCAGGGGACCTGGAAGGAGGGAGATTGGACATGGAGCTCTTGCAGAAAGGGCACTTTCACCTGTTATACCTCCAGAAGAGGAGTTTCCCTATGTTATCAGGGTTGTTTCGGATATCCTTGAATCAAACGGTTCCTCCTCAATGGCAACAGTCTGTGGAGGTTCCCTCTCACTTATGGATGCAGGTGTTCCAGTAAGGGCTCAGGTTGCTGGAATTGCGATGGGATTAATTATGGAGGGAGACAGGTTTGTAGTTCTCTCAGATATTTTGGGAGATGAAGACCACTTAGGGGATATGGACTTTAAGGTTGCAGGAACGAGGAAGGGAGTAACTGCAATTCAAATGGACCTAAAGGTCAAGGGAATTTCAAGGGAGGTTCTCTCAAAAGCCCTTGCACAGGCGAGGGAGGGAAGGCTTTTCATACTTGACAAGATGGACGCTGTAATAAGCAGACCGAGAGAGGAAATTTCCCCTTACGCTCCGAGAATTGTTACAACTCACATAGAGCCTGAAAAGACGAGGGATTTAATAGGTCCTGGAGGAAAGACGATTAAGACAATAATAGACAAGGCAGGAGTTAAGATAACCATTAAGGAGGACGGGACAGTTTTAGTCTCAGCTCCCACTGAGGAAGCTGCAGCTCAAGCCCTCAAGATGATTGAGGACGTTACGAAGGACTTAGAAGTAGGAAACACCTACTTAGGAAAGGTTACAAGGGTTGAGAACTACGGGGCTTTTGTTGAGCTTGCTCCCGGTAAGATTGGACTGATTCACATATCAAAGCTTCCTCCGGAGGTAAGGGAGAACATTTTTGAAAACATAAAGGTTTCGGACGTTATTCCAGTTAAGATTATTGAGTTTGACCAGATGGGAAGGCCAAAACTGAGCAGAATAGACGTAACTCCCGAGGAGGAGAGAAAGCTCAGGGAACAGGGAGGATTCTACTCAGAGCCGGAGAGGAAGGATGAGTAACTGGGCAGCAGGCTGGGTTTTCTCTAAAGGTAGAGAGATTAAGTTCAGTGAGAAATTTTTAGACGTTGCAATTAAACTCCACTCTCTACTTAAAAGCAGGTTAAGAAGGTTAAAGAAGGAATTTTTGCTTGAAGTTGAGGAAATTCCAAAGGAATTTTCCGTTGATATCAACTTTTTAAGGGGAGTTTTTGAATCATCCGGCATTTGGGGAAACAGGACAGTTTTTATCCCAAAAATCAAAAAGGTTGAGGAGGAGCTCCTCTCCCTTTTAAGTGAGTTCTCTCCTTTGGAAACGGAAGACGGTTTCTTCATAACGGGAGAAAGCGCCAACCTCCTAATTCACCTATTCTACGATGAGGATACGGAGGAGCGCTCCGAGTACTTCTTTGAAAGGTTTCTAAAGTTTTTGACCGGAGAAAAGTGGGAAAGAACCTCATTTAAGTTTTCCCTTGAGGAGGGAGCTCTCCCTCCGTTTAAAAAGAGAATTTCGGACAGTGGATTTGACCTATATCTGATAAAGCTGTTAAAGGTTGAAGGAAACGTTTACTTTTTTGATACAGGTGTAAGGGTTTCCCCGCCTCCAGGATATTACTTTGACCTCGTTCCCCGCTCCTCCATCTATAAGAGCGGTTTTATCCTTGCAAACTCTGTTGGAATAATAGATATGACTTACAGGGGAACGATAAAGGTACCCCTTATAAAGGTCAATCAGGAAAAGGAGTTGCCGGAGCTCCCCTGGCGGGCCGTTCAGCTCATTCCAAGGAGATTCTTCCCCCTTGAAGCAGAGGAGGTGGAGTCCCTCGAGAAAACCCTAAGGGGAGAGGGAGGTTTTGGAAGTACCGGATAGGAGGATTGGTTGATACCTATAAAGGACTTTAACCCAAGCCGTTCAACTCCCGTTGTTACTATTCTTATAATAGTTGCATGTTCAATTGTATTCCTTTACGAAATTCTCCTTCCTCCCAATATAAGAGAAGTTTTTATACGAATGTTTGCTGTTGTTCCCTTTGAGGTAATGCACGGGGTTGATATTCCTCCTCCCGACCCGTTAACACCCTACGGAAACTTAATTTCTTACCAGTACCTTCACGGGGGATTCCTTCACATCTTTGGAAATATGCTCTTTTTGTGGGTATTTGGGGACAACGTTGAGGACAGGTTGGGAAAGTTGAAGTACTTTATTTTTTATACCCTATGCGGAATCAGTGCAGCCATTATACAATCGCTCGTCTATCCAAACTCAAACATTCCCCTTATAGGAGCCTCTGGAGCCATAAGCGGCGTTTTGGGAGCCTATGCAGTTATGTTTCCAAGAGCACAGATACTTACGTTAATCTTTATTTTCTTTTTTATAGATGTGATTGTTCTTCCTGCCTCCCTCTGGATAGGTATCTGGTTTCTGATGCAGTTCATGAGTGCCCTCATCTCTGTCAACCACCTATCCATGGGGGGAGTTGCCTGGTTTGCCCACATAGGTGGTTTTATAACGGGGATAGTCCTCGTTAAGATGCTCTACAGAAGAAAAGAAGAGGAGTTTGAAATTTCCCTTTAGGGGAATAACTTTAAGATAGTTGCAAATAATTTGCAATTAGGAGGGAAGATTGAAAAAGGAAAAGCTTTACATATTCGATACAACACTCAGGGATGGAGAGCAAACTCCCGGAGTGAACCTAACGGTAGATGAAAAGGTTCAAATAGCAAAACAGCTTGAGAGGTTGGGGGTAGATGTAATTGAAGCTGGATTTGCCATAAGCTCCCCTGCCGATTTTGAGGCAATAAAGAGAATAGCTAAGGAGGTTAGAAACTCTACCGTCTGTTCACTTGCAAGGGCAAGGGAAGAGGATATAAGAACTGCATGGGAGGCTCTAAAGGAAGGGAACAGGGTGAGAATTCACACCTTCATAGCTACCTCCGACATTCACCTTAAGTACAAACTGAAAATTTCAAGGGAAGAGGCCTTAGAAAGGGCCGTCTGGGCAGTTAAGTTTGCCAGGGAGATAATGGGTGAAAAGGCAGAGGTTGAGTTTTCGGCAGAGGATGCCGGTAGAACGGATTTGAAGTACCTTTACGAGGTAATTGAGGCAGTTATAGAGGCCGGAGCTGATGTTGTTAACATTCCTGACACTGTAGGTTATGCCGTTCCAGATGAGTGGTACGAGAAGATTTTATCGATTAGGGAAAACGTTAAAAACGTTGATAGAGCAATAATAAGCGTACACTGTCATAACGATTTGGGGCTGGCAACGGCTAACTCCCTCATGGCAGTAATGGCTGGAGCCAGACAGGTTGAGTGTACCATCAACGGCCTCGGTGAGAGGGCAGGAAATGCTGCCTTAGAGGAAGTTGTTATGGCAGTGAAGGTCCGTTCCGACCACTTTCCAGTTTATACCGATATAGATACGAAGCAGATATACAAAACATCTCAACTTGTAAGTAGGTTAACAGGGGTTCTCATTTCAAAGACAAAACCTATTGTGGGAGACAATGCCTTTGCTCATGAGTCTGGAATCCACCAGCACGGTGTTCTTGCCTGTCCAGAAACGTACGAGATAATGAAGCCTGAGGACATTGGACTTAAGGAGTCAAAGATTGTCTTAGGGAAACATTCGGGAAGACACGCCTTCAGGAAAAAGTTGGAAGAGATGGGAGTTGAACTATCAGAAGAGCAGTTTGAGGAGGCCTTCAGAAAGTTTAAGGAACTTGCCTCGAGGAAGAAGGAGATTTACGACGTTGATATAGAGCTCCTCATAGAGGGTTTAGAAGGAGCAGGAGAGAAGACGTACGAACTCCTCTACAATCAGGCTGTTAGTGGAGAGGGAGTAATACCCTCGGCAACGGTAAAAATTGGGACACCCGAAGGTGAGAAGTTGGGTATTGCCGTAGGAAACGGTCCCGTTGATGCAACCTACAGGGCAATAAGAAACGCCTTGGGATTGGGAGAGGACATTCAACTTAAGGACTTTAAGATAAGGGCTCTTACTGCCGGAACCGATGCTCAGGCAGAGGTTTACGTAACAATAGAGTCAAACGGATTTAGAGTCAGCGGAAGGGGAGTAGACCCCGATATCGTTAGAGCATCGGCTTTAGCTTTCTTAGAGGCTCTAAACAGGCTTGAAAAGAGGAAGAATAAGAAAAAAGGAATTTAACTGCCTCCCTCCTAAGGGAGGTTTATATCCAGTTACTAAACAGTGTTAGTCCTGTATTTTCTGGAGCTCCAATTAACAGGTTCATATTTTGGACGGCCTGTCCGGATGCTCCCTTCCCTATGTTATCGATAACAGAAACAACAACGGCCAGTTCGTTTGACTCGTCCTTCGTTACGTAGATATCGCAGAAGTTGGTTCCTGAAACGTCGGATGTTTTAGGAGGAGTACTTCTAACTCTGACAAAGTACTCGTTTTTGTAAACTTCCTTGTAAATTTCCTGGAGCTCCTCTCTTTCAGCATCAGTTTTAAAATAAATGGTTGAGAGGATTCCCCTGTTCATCGGTACCAAGTGTGGGGTAAATCTAAAGAGTGGGAGTTCCAGTTTCTCCTTTACCTCTGGAGCGTGTCTGTGGCCTTCCACAGAGTAGGCCTTGAACGACTCGTTAACCTCGCAGAATAGTAGATTCAAATTTGCCTTTCTCCCTGCCCCTGTAACTCCCGATTTACTGTCTGCAATGACGGGGAATGATGTGTCTATCAATCCCTTTATCCTTGCCGGATAGAGTCCTAAAATGATGCTCGTAGGGTAACATCCGGGATTTGCAACAATCCTTTTTTTCGGTATTTCGCTCCTGTTTATCTCGGGTAAGCCGTAGGCCGAATCTAAAAAGAGATCCTTCGCAGTGTGTTCAACCCTATAGGTTCTTTCGTAATTTTCTGGACTTTTGAACCGAAAATCTGCGCTGAAGTCAACGATTTTTAAGTTTGGATTTCTGTAGTAGAGCTCCTTAACGATTGGAAAAGATGCTCCGTGGGGAAGACACAGAAAGGCAACGTCAATATCTGAAAACCTATCGGGATTGTATTCCTCAAATACTAAGTTTTCGTACTTGCTTTTTAAAAAGTGGGGGAAGACCTCTGTTAGTTTTTTACCTTCAAACTGGCGGGATGTTATATAGACAACCTCGGCAAACGGATGGTGTAGAAGGAGGCGAAGGAGCTCCGCCCCCGTATATCCAGAAGCTCCAACAACAGCAACTTTAACGCTTTGACCACTGGTACCTTGCACGGGCTCCCCTTTGACCGTACTTCTTCCTCTCCTTTATTCTTGCATCCCTTGTTAGGAATCCAGCCTTCTTAAGGGTTGGTCTTAGTTCAGGATTAAATGCAAGTAAAGCCTTCGCTATTCCGTACTTAACGGCATCAGCCTGGGCAGACTTTCCTCCTCCTTTTAGGGTGCAGAGAACGTCAAACCTCCCGTTTGTTCCTGTCACGTCAAAGGGCTGCTGCATTATTTTGAGAAGAGCTAACCTTCCGAAGTACTCCTCTGCAGGAACTTCCTTTTTCTTGGAAATTCTTACAGTAATTTTTCCGCTGCCATTTGGTATCAGCCACACCCTTGCTATGGCAGTTTTTCTCTTTCCTGTTCCGTAGTATCTAACTTCAGCCATTACTTTCCTCCATTAAAGCTCAAGGGGTTTAGGATTTTGTGCTTTGTGTGGGTGTTCAGGACCGGCGTAAACCTTCAGCCTTTTCATTCTCCTGTCCCTGAGCTTGTTCTTAGGAAGCATACCCCTTACTGCAAGCCTTATTACTTCTTCTGGTTTCTTCTGGAGAAGCTCCTTTAACGTTGCCTGTTTAAGTCCTCCGGGGTATCCTGTGTGCCAGTAGTAGACCTTTTTGTCCAACTTCTTCCCTGTCACAAAGACCTTTTCAGCATTAACAACAACAACAAAGTCTCCACCATCAACGTGTGGAGTGTAGGTAGGCTTGTGCTTACCCATCAGAATCTTTGCAATTTCAGAAGCCAGACGACCGAGAGTTTTTCCCGTAGCGTCTACCACGTACCAATCTCTCTGTACGTCCTCCTTTCTCTGCATGAAGGTTTTCATCTGTTTCCTCCAAATAGTGGCGTTTTTAACGCCGAAAATGTAGCGGGCAGCGGAAATTTACTAAAGTACTTTTCTCTTGTCAACCTTTTAAATTGAGACTATATTAGCTTTCAGCACGGAGGGGTGCCCGAGTCTGGCTGAAGGGGCACGACTGGAAATCGTGTGTACCCCCACAAGGGGTACCGCGGGTTCGAATCCCGCCCCCTCCGCCACATAAGAGAAAATTAGAACTGTTCTCATAATGCCGGGGTCTCCACAACGCCCGGAGGGTGAACCCCGCCAGGCCCGGAAGGGAGCAACGGTAAGCCTGAAGGGCGTGTGTGGTAAGGCTCCGGCTCTACTTATTTAGCAGTAGAGAAATTGCCCTTGCAACGTTCTCAACCAAGGGAATAATCTCGGAGTAGTTCATCCTCTTTGGACCTAAAACGCCAACTATACCGCCGTTTTGAAATCCTACAGAGTACTTTCCTAAGACAAAGCTCACCTGAGGTATCTCAGGTTTAACCTCTGAGCCTAAGATTACATCAATTTTCTTCTTTTCGTTAAGAAACTTCCTTAAAACCTCCAAGAGGAGTGTTTTCTCCTCGAGGAGCTCTATTACCCTTTTTAACCTCTCTGCATCTCCTGAAACGAGGTTTATGATGTTTGGAGCTCCCTGAACTTCGAAGTAGTCGATTTCATTTATCGATTTTAGTATGTGGGAGTTTAATCTAAAAATTATGTCTGAAATCTCCCTCCTTAGACTGTCAATTTCCTTTATAAGTTCCTCTTTAACCTTCTGTAAGGTCTTTCCCTTAAATTTTTGAGTTAGGATTTTTGAAATTTTTGCCAACTCCCTTTCGGTAATGTCTGCTTTTATAACCTTGTGAACGACGTAATCCGGATAAAAGTTAATAACTATTAGAACCTTGTCAGAAGAAACCTTCAATAGCATTACATTGTTAACGGTTAAATTTTCAACGAGATTAATTCCAAAGCCAACGTATCCTGTACTCTCCTGAAGGAAATCTAATACCTTGGAGAGAATTTCCTCCCTCTCAGTTAGGTTCTCACTTCTTATTGACTCTATTAGTCTGTTTACTAAAGTTTCATCCTCTCTACCAAGGGCAATAAAGAGGCTGTTTAGATAAATTTTCAGTCCTTCGTCTGTTGGAACTCTTCCAGCCGATGTGTGGGGCTGAAAAAGGTAACCTTTATCCTCAAGGTCGGCCATAACGTTTCTTATCGTAGCAGGGCTAAAAGGCAAGGAGTATGCCTTCTGAAGGGTTCGTGAGCCTACAGGTTCCCCACTCTTTATGTAGAGCTCTGCTATTTTGAGGAGTATATCTCTTTCTCTCTCTGTTAGTTCCATTTTTAATCCCTTCATTTTCAAAACTAAAATTTGGGTTTCCGAAAGTTAATATATTCCTTCTTTTAAATACTGGTTCTTGTACTTTACGTACCTTAAGGCGTGTTTCCTCAGCCCCTCAATTTCCTCCTCTGTTAGTTCCCTTTTAACAGAAGCCGGAAATCCCATTATTAAACTATTAGGAGGAAACTTTTTGTTAGGTGGAACCAACGTTCCGGCAGCAACTATTGAGTTCTCCCCAATTACTGCACCGTCCAAAATGATTGCTCCTATTCCAATTAAGCAGTTGTCCTCAACTGTACATCCGTGGAGCTTAACAGAGTGTCCTACGGTAACGTAACTTCCAATTACCGTCGGGTGGGTCTGATTTGTAACGTGAACAACAGTTCCGTCCTGAATGGACGTACACTCACCGACTCTTATGTAGTTAACATCTCCCCTCAAAATTGTTCCAAACCAGATAGAGCTATCGTTACCAATCTCAACATCCCCTATAACCGTTGCATTTTCAGCTATAAATACCCTCTCTCCAATTTTTGGGTAGATACCCTTGTACGGCTTAACCATTCTACCTCCAGAATATAAAGTTTTCGGTATTTTACTACTGGTGAAAATTTATCAACATCTTTTGTTAGTTAATTATAGAATAAAAAAACAATATGTTGAAGTTCAGAAAGAAGGTGGACACCCTAAAATAAGATTTGAACTCCAACAAAAGGAGGTGTCCACCAATGAAACAATTAAAGAAATTCAAAGGAACATCCCTGCACATATCAAATACACCCTTCAAAAAAACAATCAAAAGAGGAACGAAAATAAAAACAAAACTCGACCTAACAAAAGACCCAAACGTGAGAAAAAGACTTAAATGGATTCAACATTACGAAAAACACCAAAATGCAAGACTAACCTGCAGATACTTCGGAATAAGTCCAACCACCTTCTACAAATGGAAAAATAGATACAAAAAGTACGGTTTAGAAGGCCTCAAAGACAGAAACAAAAGACCCCACAGAGTAAGACAACCTCAGAT
>NZ_FXTM01000032.1 GCF_900182585.1 Balnearium lithotrophicum
TCCCATTCCGAACTCGGTAGTTAAGCCCGCCAGCGCCGATGATACTGCCCGCGGGAGCGGGTGGGAAAGTAGGGCGGTGCCAGGCTTTTTTATTTCGCTGCGTCTACTCCAAAGCTTCCCATAACTGAAAATAGTGTTATAAGAACATTGGTTTTCAGAAACCAATTTAAATTTGTTATGATACTGGGATAAATACCAAGAATTAAAAGAGAAAGAGCTGAAACTGTTAAGGATATAGCCAAAATTGTAATAAGTCTTAGTGGTAAAATTCCTGCAATATTTTGAGTTTTCCAATTTTCTAATTTTCCGTATTTAATAACTATAAATAAGCCAAGAATTATAAGAATTAACAAAACAACAGTATGTAAATAGGACATTTTTTGAGAAATTTCCCATATGTCTGCATTTGCTGCAAAGGGAAAAGCAAGAAGTATAGCTCCAGCTATTTCCTGGATTAAATCCTTTAATTGAAAACCGGATTTCTCATGTTTGATTTTATTCCTTATTTTCCCAATTTCTTTTTCTATTCCTTCGGCTTGCTTTCCTACTTTATCCACCTGACCTAAACCTCCATGATAAAATTTAAAATATGAGATTGCAGCTTACGCTCATTCTATTTTTGATACTTTACTCTTCAAGAGCTCTTTCCTTAGGTTGTCCCAGTCTTTCTGAGGCACAAATAATATTAAATTTATCCCTTAAGTATCCTTTAGTCGTTAAATCTGTCGTTCCATTTCCTTCCTTCAACAGCTGTAAAATATTCACAGAATCTGGAGAAACTTTCTTTCTTTCAAGGGATAAAAAGTTTTTAATCGAAGGTATGATTATTAATATACCTAAAGCAAAATTCCTTAAAGAGGATTTAATTTTCTTTAAGAAAAAATCCTTATTTTCTTTGGGAAAAGGGGAAGATATTTTTGTTTTTACAAATCCATTTTGTGAAGTATGTAGGAAGAATAAAAAGCTATTAGTGAATTTATCAGAAAAATATAGAGTAAATGTTATACCCCTAGGATTTAAGGGAAATGGATTTGAGGCTGCTGTATCTTCTTATTGTTTGAATTTAAATGAGAAAAACTTTTTTAGTTTACATAGAATAGAATTATGCGATGAGGGAAAGCTTAAAGTTTGGTCTATTTCTGATAAATTTAAAAAAATTGGAATAACTGGGACTCCAATAGTTGTAACAAGTGATGGTTCAATTTTTATAGGAGTTGATGGAATAAGAGAGTTGCTAAGAAAAAATTAAAATTGAACTAATAACCTTTTTATTTTCTGTTTTCTAATCGATTCTGGAATCTCCTGTAGTATTTCCTCAGCTCTAATGTCCTCTGGGTCCTTAATCCCGTTAAAGTTAATCAAATAGAAACTCAATTTATCCCCATAAACTTTATCCTCATCTAAGATAAATCCACAGATAGCAAGTTCTCTTCTGTCAATTTTTTCCTTAAATTCTTCTATAGATAGAAGTTTCTCTATCTGACTATCTATGTTTAATTCTAATAAGGCCGAATTTAACTGTTTAGGTTCTTCAAACATGGATATTAAAATTTCACCATTTTCCTCGTACGTTTTTCTTAAAAGTTTAAATTCTACCTCGGCCGAACTTGTTGGAAGTTTTAACAAGCTTTCCAGATTTATAGCAGTTGTTCCTAAAATGGCAACAAGAGGAACATTCAATTCATTAACAGCGTAGTAAATAGTTGCTATGTTTGAAAAGATTTGAGCAGCAGCATTTGAAACTATAAAGCTCTCGGGAAACAGAGAGGAAACCCTCCAAACAACACTTGAGGAACAAACAATACAGGAATCGTAACCATTGGGAGGATTGCTCTCTATACATTCCCTTAAAAGCAGCTTCTCAATTACTTTCACTGGATTCATTTTACCTCTACTAAATCAACAGTGAGATTTTGGGTATCAAGTATAACAAAGGTTTTCTTTCCTGTAAGGTATCCACAGAGCTCCCCAGGATTCACAATCTGACAGCCGTTTATAACCCGAACATCTATTTCGTGAGTATGACCGTAAAGAATGAAATCAAAGTCTTCCGATTTAGCAAGTGACTCCACAAATAAAGGTTCGTGCATGATGGCAAATCTCTGACCATCTATAAGTTTTGAGACAGGAGGTTTTTCAATTACTCCGCCGGAGACCTTTAGAAGTCCTACAATTTCTCCATCGTTGTTTCCAAAAACTCCCATAAAATCACACTTTATCAAGTTGAGCATGTGCTTTACTGCAAACGGAGAAATGAAATCTCCGCAGTGAATAACAAGGTCTATTCCCTCTCTATTAACAATCTCAGAGAATCTCTCAATAGCCTTTAAGTTGTCGTGGGAATCCGATACAACGGCTATCTTCATTTCTTCTCTCCTTTTGGAGGTTTTGAGGATACGTAATCACAATCAGGATATCTACTACAACCGTAAAAAACTTTTCCCCTTTTACTTTTTCTTTCAACAATCTCTCCTTCTCCACACTTTGGGCACTTTCCATAAGTTATTGGAGCTGTATACCTACAATTTGGATAGTTTGAACACGCTATAAACCTTCCGTACTTTCCTTTTTTTATAAGGAGTTCTCCCCCACACTCAGGACACTTCTCCCCAGTTCTCTCGTCCTCCTTTAGAGCTTCCTTATACTTACACTCTGGATAGTTTGAACAGGATATAAAGGCACCATACCTCCCATGAACCTTTAGAAGGGGAGCTCCACACTCGGGACAATTCCTCCCTATTTCCTCTCCCTTTAACCCTTTAAGCTCCCTTTTGGCATTTTCAAGGAGCTCCTTAAATTCTCCAAAGTAAAATTCCTTAAGGAGCTCTTTCCAGTTTTTAACTCCTTCCTCTATTTTATCAAGCTCCTCCTCTATTGAAGCAGTAAACTTGACGTCAACCACCTTTGGAAAGAGTTTCTTCAAAAGGGAATTTATAAACTCTCCCAATTCAGTAGGCTTAAGCTTTTGTTTCTCCTTCTCTACGTATCCCCTCTGAATAATGTTTGAAATGATAGTTGCGTAGGTTGAAGGCCTTCCAACTCCAGCTTCCTCAAGAGCTTTAACTAACGTTCCTTCTGTATAGCGAGGAGGAGGTTCTGTAAAGTGTTGTACTCCTTTAATTTCCTTCTTCTCAAGTTCCTCTCCTTCCTCAAGCTCCGGAAGTAACTTTTCCTCTACTTCAATAGGATAAACTTTTAAAAATCCCTCCTCCTTTAAGGTTGAGCCGGTAGCCCTAAAGGTTAATCCATCTCCTTCTATGTTAACAGAGACTGTATTGAAAACGGCATCTTTCATCTGGGAAGCAACAAACCTTCTCCATATCAAATCGTAGAGCTTGTACTGTTCAGGAGTCAGATACTTTCTTACACTCTCAGGAGTTCTATAAACGGAGGTAGGTCTAATTGCCTCATGGGCATCCTGAGCGGATTTCGGAGTTTTTCCTTCGTAACTTCTCTTCTGGGATGGCAGGTACTCCTCTCCCAGTTCATCCTTTATAAAATTTCTAACTTCCTTTACAGCTTCATCAGAAACTCTTGTAGAATCGGTTCTCATATAGGTTATAAGTCCCACTCTCTCATTTCCTAAATCAACTCCCTCGTAGAGCTGCTGAGCTATTTGCATAGTCATTTTGGCAGGAAAACCGAACCTCTTTGATGCCTCCTGCTGTAGAGTTGAAGTAATAAAGGGAGGTAAAGGTTTTCTCCTCCTTTCCTTCTTTTCAACTCGAGTCACCTTAAACTTAGAGGATTCTACCCTTTTTAAAAGTTGTTTTGCCTCTTTTTCCGTTGGAATGTCAAACTTTCCAAGTTTTTTACCGTCAACAGCCCAAAGTTTTGCACTTATTTCATTTTCACCCTTTAAAAACGTTCCCTCTACTGTCCAGTATTCCCTTGGAACAAACTTCCTAATTTCCTCTTCTCTGTCGCAGATTAGTCTTAGGGCAACAGATTGAACCCTCCCTGCCGAGAGAGCTCTCTTGAATTTTGCTGATAGGAGAGGAGAAATTGAGTAACCAACGATTCTGTCTAAAATTCTCCTTGCATGTTGGGCGTAAACCTTGTTCTCATCTATTTTATCCGGATTCTCTACAGCCTTTTTAATGGCACTCTTTGTTATTTCATGAAACCTTATACGAAAGATATTGTCCTTTTTTATTCTCTTTAGAGCATTTGCAATGTGCCAGCTTATGGCCTCTCCTTCCCTATCGGGGTCGGTTGCCAGATAGACAACGTCACTCTTTTTAGCAGCATCCTTTATTTCTTTCAGAATCTTATTTTTTCCCTTTATGGTTACAAACTTAGGCTTAAACTCCTTTTCAATATCAACTCCAAACTCCTTTTCGGGTAAATCTATAACGTGTCCCATAGATGCTTTAACGATAAAGTCCTTTCCTAAGTACTTTTGAATTGTCTTTGCCTTTGCAGGTGATTCCACAATTAACAGCTTTTTTCCCATTGCTTACCTCAGGATTTTAAGTGTCTGGAGAGAAATCTAATTAATTGGATTTGTAAGTCAAATTCCCCTCAGGATTTTTCCCTTATCCTTACTCTTTCAATCCTCTTGTTAGAGAGCTTTTCTACCTTTATCGTGTGGTGGGGGAGCTCTATAACCTCCCCTTCCTTCGGAAACCTTCCTAGCCTTGAGAGAATTAGGCCTCCAATACTTGAGTAATCAGTGCTTTCAGGTAAGGGAAAATTTAAGAGTTTATTTAGTTCTGATACTTCAACTGAAGCATCGGTGGATATAGTGTTCCCGCTTTTTGTTATTTCAATCTTTCCCTTATCAAACTCGTCCTCTATCTTTCCGACAATTTCCTCTAAGATGTCCTCAACTGTAACGATACCGAGGGTTGAGCCGAATTCGTCAACCACAATACCTAACTGTTCGTTAGCTCTTCTAAACTCCTTCAGTGCATCAAAAATGCTCATGTACTCCGGAAAAACCACAACAGGTCTCATGACTTCTCTTACCTTTAGGTTCGGGTCCTCAACGGCAACAAGGTCGGAAACGAGGAGATAACCGACTATGTTATCTATTCTCCCCTCAAAAATAGGAAGTTTCGAGAATCCACTCTTTTCAAAGAGCTCCAATGCTTCAGAGACCGTTGCATTGCTGCTAACTGCAATTACCTGTGAAAGTGGAACATAGATGTCTCCCAAGGTTTTTTCCTTTAAGTGAAGAATGTTTTTAAGAATGTCTCTCTCAGTTTCCTCAACTCTAAACCGAGACTTACTCTCAACTAAGAACTTGAGCTCCTCCTTTGTAACAAAGGGATTCTTTTCAGTCTCTGCCCTGAACAGGTGAGCTATCAGCCTTGAAAAGTTCATAACGAGGAGGGAGATAGGTTTAAAAAGAACGTAGAAAAAGTAAATGGGATAAACAATTTTAAATGCCAACTTTGAAGAGTACTTTTGAAAAAGACTCTTGGGAATCAACTCTCCAAATGTTAATGTAAAGGGAGTGAAACAGAGAACTGTCAGGAGCTCCGGATAATTCCCAAGGTAGGGTAGAGCATTTTGAATGTCCTTTAGTATGTAGGCTGTAAATATTGTTGAACCTGTAACTGTTGATAGGTTTGTTCCTATAAGGGTCGTTGTGAGGAGTTTTTCCGGTTCCTCTAATAGTTTTGAGAGAAGTCTTGCTGCTTTGTCTCCCTCCTTTAGTCTCTTTTGGAGCTCCAACTTTGAAAGAGAGACAACCGCTATTTCACTTCCCGAAAAGAAACCTTCTGAAATAATACAGAGAACAATTAGGGAGACGTAAAGGAGCTCCATTACGTTACCCTCTCAACCAAAACCGATTTAATCCTGTTTCCTTCCTTCTCCTCAACAATGAACCTGTATCCCTGATACTCAACAGATTCTCCCTTTTCTGGAATCTTCTCTAAGAGAGCCATTATGAGGCCTGAAACTGTATCAACCTCTTTAAGAATTTCATCGTCCTCCAAATTCAAAACCTCCTTAACTTCATCGATAGGAGCGTCTCCGGAAAATCTAAACTTTTCCTCCGATATTCTTTCAACCTCCTCCTCTTGACCCTTTTCGTCTGGAAGTTCCCCGACAATCTCTCTGAGGATATCGTCCAGTGTAACGAGTCCGGCAGTATTTCCGTACTCATCAATGACAATTGCCATGTGTCTCCGCGTTTTCTGCATCTCCTTTAGGAGCTTATCTATCGTTAAAAATTCAGGGACAAAAAAGGGAGAATCTGCAAACTCCTTAATCTCCCTTTTTAAGTCATTCACCGAAAGCTTTAAAGGCAAAATTCTCCTTGTATACAGGATACCTGTAATTTGGTCTAAGGAGTCCCTGTAAATAGGAATTCGTGAAAATTTAACCTCCTTCAACCTATTTAGTGCCTCTTCAACTGTTGTATCCTCAAGAAGGGCAAAAATCTTGTGTTTAGGTACCATAACCTCCTTAACTGTAACCTCCCCTAAGTCCAAAGCCCTATCTATTAGCTCAACCTCCTCCTTCCCTATAATTCCTTCCTTTGCTCCCTCTGAAACCAGAATGAGGAACTCCTCATCCGTTAGGGCCTTAGGCCTGTTGAAGAGTTCTACTCCAAAAGGTTTTAATATTAAAGTTGCAACTCCAACTAAAAGGGCTCTAAAGGGAAGTATCAGCTTTGATACCAGTTTTATAAATGGAAAGACAAAAAAGGCGTACCTTTCGGAGTACTTTATTGCCAGTGTTTTGGGGGTTACCTCTCCGCAGATTAGAAGGGTTACCACAGTGACGGGAACAGCCAAAAGGGAGCCCAACTCATGTCCAAAGAGCCTTATAAAGATTACCGTCGATGTGGCAGCAATTCCAACGTTAACCATTTCATTTCCTATTAGAATCGTAGCAATCAGGTCAGCCGGGTTCTGAAGGAGAGAGAGTATCTCCTTAGCTTTTTTATTCCCCTCCTTTGCGAGTCTCTCCAGTCTAAGAGTATTGAGCGAAAAGAAGGCAGTCTCAGAGGCGGAAAAGAGGGCAGAGAAGAAGATTAGGGTAGGAAGGATAAAGAGGTAAACTACCGGAACGGACTCCATTTTGTTAAGCCTTCTCAGTAAGTTTCTTGATAATTAGGTTTTGGATGGCAGTTATTACGTTGTTTGAGAACCAGTAGAGAACCAGTCCTGCTGGAAAGCTTGCAAATAGGAATGTAAAGAGAACTGCCATTCCAATAAACATGTACTGTTGCTGTTTATTTGTTGTAGGTGTAACCAACTGTTGAGCTATCATTGAAAGACCCATCAAGATAGGCAGTGCGTACGTTGGGTCCGGCATTGAGAGGTCCTTAATCCAGAGGAAAGGAGCTCCCTTCAGCTCAACAGCATTCAAAAATATCTCGTAGAGTGCGAAAAATATAGGAATCTGGGCAATCATTGGTAAACATCCACTGGCAGGGTTAACACCTAACTCCTTGTAGAGCTTCATTGTCTCTTCCTGGAGCTTCTGAGGGTCGTTTCCATACCTTTTCTTCAGCTCCTCTAACTTTGGGGCAACCTCCTGCATCTTCTTCATCGAGACAAAGCTCTTGTGTGTAAGGGGGTGAAGAATCAGTTTAACAATCAGGGTAAAGATGATGATTAAAAGTCCCCAGTTTGGAATGAACTGGTGGAGAAATAGGAAAACCTTCAAAAACGGCTTTGCCAAAAAGCCGAATACTCCAAAATCAATAGCAGAATCCATACCTAACGATTCGAGTCTGTTAAGTTCTTTTGGCCCTCCGTAGAATGTTGCGTTTGAAACGAAATTTCTAACAAAGGTGTGATTTGGGGATATTTTCTCAACTACGGCCGAAAACCTATTCGACTTAACTGCCATTAAAAAGTACTTATCCTCCTCTCCTGCCCAAAGAACGTTGTTGTAGGAGATAAAACCGGTTATGTCTGCAGGGTTGAGTCTAAAAACCTTTTCTTCCGTTTCAACGACTGGCCCAATGTGTCCCATTCTTGATGTATGGGCTTCGTTTACTTTTATATCCGTTCCAACAACAGTTTCAACTTCTCCCTTTGGAAAAACGGTTTCAACATCAATTCTGTAAGAGTTTGGATAGAAGGTAAACTTCTTTACGAAGGTAGTTCCGTCTAAGAGTTTTCCCCTCAGTTCGAGTGTTTGTGGCCTATTCTTTACAGTTAATTTTTCAGCCGAGGGGATTAGGTTTAGTTTTGAGAGCTCCTCGTTAAGCCTTTTATCCTCCGAAACTGTCATGAGAGGATAGATTCCCGTCTTTTTAGATTCATCGGAAACGAGCTGAGCTCTATACTTTTTGATATAGAGACTAATGAGTTTTCCGTTCACCGTTGAGATTTTGACACTGTAGAGGGGAGTATCAACAGAAACGACTTTCCCTATCTCCTTAGAGGGTATAACGTCTTTAGGGGCTGAAACAGTTTGCTTCTGACTAACTTTCTCCGCTTCCTCTGACTTCTTCTGATGGTGTCCAAAGAAAAACTGGAAGCCGAAAAAAACTAAAGCTGCCAAAATTAGAGCCTGAATAAAGGATGCTTTCTTCTCCCTATTTTCCATAATTCTCTCCTCTATGGGTAATCTACTCCCCCCTTAGAGAGGGGATTACAACGTAAAACTCTCCAGAGCGATTTTATAAGACCCTTCAGTACTCCATACTTTTCAACTGCCATTATTGTATAGTTTGAACACGTAGGGTAGTACCTGCAACTTCCTGGAGTAAAGGGTGATATAAATTTTTGATAGAACTTAACGAGGCTAATAACTACTGACTTTATCAAGTCTGCTCCTTTAAAATTCCTGCCTTTTCAGCAAGTCTCAAAAAATCCCTTTCAACATCTGAATACTTCTTTCCCAAAATCCCCTTTCTTGCAATAAAAATGATGTCAAAGGGTTTAAGCTTGTGTTTGTTGAGTCTAAAAACTTCCCTCATTAGTCGTTTTGCCCTATTTCTATCAACAGCTCTCTTTGAAACTTTTTTGGAGGCTATGAAACCAGCTCTTGGAAATCCTAAGTTATTACTACAAAAATAAAAGGCCACGGTAGAACCACCGAGGCTCCTTCCGTGGTCAAACACTCTCTTAAAATCCTTTACCTTCTTTAAACGCTCTTCCTTTCTTAGTGTAAACCTTATCTTCTCTTCCACTCGTCACTTATCGTAAGTTTCCAGCGTCCTTTCTTTCTACGCCTTCTCAAAATCTCACGTCCCGTTTTTGACTTCATACGTGCCCTAAAACCGTGAACTCTCTTACCATGAAGCCTGCTTGGCTGATAGGTCCTCTTTGTTGACAATTTCCACCTCCAGATACAAGGGAAGTTTTGTGATATCGGAATTATAGGCAAGGAATTTTATTTGTCAAAAAAATGTTCTCGTTCAATACATGGTGGACACCCTGGAGTTTTTTAATATATTCCTCAAACTTCTCTACTGGAGTCTTATAACCAAGACCTTGATGAGGCCTAACGAAGTTGTAAAAGCTTAGATACCTAAATAGTTTCCTGTTCATTTCATCAACTGTCGGCTCAGTCCCTTCTATCATCCACAGTTCCTTCTCCACCGTCTGTATGAACCTTTCAACATGTGCATTGGTCTTGGGAGACCT
>NZ_FXTM01000033.1 GCF_900182585.1 Balnearium lithotrophicum
ATCTGAGGTTGTCTTACTCTGTGGGGTCTTTTGTTTCTGTCTTTGAGGCCTTCTAAACCGTACTTTTTGTATCTATTTTTCCATTTGTAGAAGGTAGTTGGACTTATTCCGAAGTATCTGCAGGTTAGTCTTGCATTTTGGTGTTTTTCGTAGTGTTGAATCCATTTAAGTCTTTTTCTCACGTTTGGGTCTTTTGTTAGGTCGAGTTTGGTTTTGATTTTCGTTCCTCTTTTGATTGTTTTTTTGAAGGGTGTATTTGATATGTGCAGGGATGTTCCTTTGAATTTCTTTAATTGTTTCATTGGTGGACACCTCCTTTTGTTGGAGTTCAAATCTTATTTTAGGGTGTCCACCTTCTTTCTGAACTTCAACAGAGCTACGGGCGCACAGACAAAAGGTAAAATAGGCTTCACAATTAGTCATGTCAACCGTAGGAGGTAAGAATGCTGAGATTCCTCACAGCCGGAGAGAGCCACGGAAAGGGGATATTTGCCTATTTGGAGGGAATTCCGGCAAACTTTCAGATAGATTTTGAATTTATAAACGGGGAGCTCTCCCGCCGCCAAAGGGGGTACGGCAGGGGAGGAAGGATGAAAATTGAAAGGGACAGAGTTGACTTTTTGTCGGGTGTAAGGTTGGGTAGAACTTTGGGAAGTCCTATTCTAATGGCAGTATGGAACAGGGACTACAAGAACTGGGAAGATATTATGAAATCTGAACCTGGGGAGCTCCCTGAAGATAGAAAGGTAACAAGACCCCGCCCCGGACATGCAGACCTTTCCGGGGTTCTGAAGTACGGATTTAACGACGTTAGGAACGTCCTTGAGAGGTCCTCAGCCAGGGAAACTGCAGGGAGAGTTGCAGCCGGAGCCCTCTGTAAGAACGTTTTAAGGGAGTTGGGCGTAGAGATTGGAAGTTACGTAGTCTCCATAGGGAGGGTTGGAGTTCCAAAGGAGCTCTATGAGGACCTTCCGTTCAAGGAGAGGTTTGAGAATGCTGAAAGGTCTGAGGTGAGAATTCCCGTTTTAGACCCCTCACTTGAGGAGGAGTTTAAGAGGGAGATTGACTCTGCAAGGAAGTCTGGGGAGAGTTTGGGCGGAATTTTTGAGGTCTTTGCCTTGGGTTTACCCCCAGGGATAGGAAGCCATACCCAGTGGGACAGGAGGTTGGATGGAAGGTTGGCCCAATCTGTTGTTTCAATACAGGCCATAAAGGGGGTGGAGTTTGGAGCAGGCTTTGAGGCAGGAAGACTACCAGGTTCTTTCGTTCACGATGAGATTTTCTACTCTGAAGGTAGGGGATTCTACAGGGAGACAAATCGGGCAGGGGGATTGGAAGGTGGTATGACAAACGGTGAGCCCATCGTCCTGAGGGCCGTTATGAAGCCCATACCTACACTTTACAGTCCATTAAGGAGTGTTGATATTAAAACTAAGGAGCCGTTTGAGGCATCAATTGAGCGTTCCGACGTCTGTGCCGTTCCTGCAGCTTCTGTTGTTGCTGAGTCAATGGTTGCAATAACCCTACTTTCGGCAGTACTTGAGGAGTTTCCGTCCTCAAACTTTGATAGACTAAAGGTAGCTTGGGAGCTCTACAGGAGAGAAGTTAAAAACTTTTAGGAGGTTGAAGGTGTTTGAGGAGCTAAAGGATTCTGTCGTTTTGGTTACCGGAGGAACGAGGGGAATAGGTAGGGCAATAGCAGAGAGGTTTAAAAGTGTCGGGGCGAAGGTTTATATAACAGGAACGAACGATGAGAGAACTAAAACAGCTGCAGAAGAGATTGGCGTGAATGGATTTAAGATGGACGTTACGGACAGAGAGGAGGTAAAAAGAGTAGTAAGTGAGATTCTTGAATTGGAAGGGAGGATAGATGTCCTTATAAACAATGCAGGTATTACGAGGGATACCCTGTTTATTAGAATGAAGGATGAGGATTGGGACAGGGTCACCGATACCAACCTAAACGGCGTTTACAACGTTACAAGGGCTGTCGTTCCGTCAATGGTGAAAAAGAGGAAAGGAAACATCATAAATATCTCATCTGTTGTTGGTTTTACCGGAAACGTCGGGCAGGTTAACTACTCTGCTACAAAGTCGGCCCTCGTGGGCTTTACAAAGTCGCTGGCAAAGGAGTTGGGAGGAAGGGGAATTCGTGTAAACTGTGTAGCTCCAGGTTACATAACTACGGACATGACAAAGTCCATTCCCGATAAAATTAAGGAGGAGCTCCTAAAGTCAATTCCTCTAAGGAGGGAAGGAGAGCCGAGGGAGATTGCCGATGTTTGCCTCTTCTTGGCTTCTAATATGGCCTCCTACATTACAGGAACTGTAATTCACGTAAACGGTGGACTTTTTTAATCCTGAGATTATAATTCCAGATTTGACAATTAAAACTTAACGGGAGGTTGAAATGGAAAACATTGAAGAAAAGGTAAAGGAAATCATAGCGGATAGGTTGGGTGTTGACCCAGATGAAGTTACTCCTGATGCATCATTCATTGAAGACCTTGGAGCAGATTCCCTTGATACAGTTGAACTCGTCATGGCTCTTGAGGAGGAGTTTGGAATTGAGATTCCCGACGAGGATGCAGAGAACATTAAAACCGTTGGAGACGCAATAGAGTACATCAAGAGCCACCTCTAATTTTCAATCTCTTTTGATACCAAATGAAAGCCCCTTCTCGGGGCTTTTTAATTTTGACTTAACTCAAACCCTTTCCAACTAAATCCACCTACTTTTAGCTTAAACCACAGTTTAGGAGTTATTTATGGCTTTAATCAGAAAAGAAGACTTACCAAAGGTTGGTTATCAGGGAATGAACTTTGTTCATGAAAAGGAGCTTGATATTCTAAATGAGCTCTATGACTCACTTAAATCGGGAAGTAGTTTAGAGGAAATAGATAAGCTCTTTGAGGCCTTCATAAGGGACGTTGAGGAGCACTTTGCCTATGAAGAAGACCTTATGAGAAAAGCCTACTTCTTTGCATACGACTGCCACTCTGGTGAGCATAGGAGGGTTCTTGAAGAGCTCTACAACCTAAGGAAAAAGTGGAGAAAAGAGAAAAATCCGGAAATTCTCATTGACTACTTTGAAAATACCTTTAAGCCCTGGATAGAGGAACACATCCTAACAATGGATACAGTTACTGCTGGATGGCTTTTAAGAGTTATGGGTGGAATTCCCGTTTAACAACGTTGACGACTGCTACTGCAAACTCCCTCTCGTGGGAAATGGAGAATAGGAGCTCCTTCCCCTCTATTTCCTTTCTCAACTTTAGCTTAATCCTCCTCCCTCCTCCTAAAACGGAAACGTCTTTAAAACCGACCTGTATGCCAACTTGGGATAGTGCCTTTATAGTGGCCTCTTTTAGGGCGAACCTCGCTGCGATACACCCGTGGAGTTCTCCCTTTCTCTTTTTGAAACAGTAGTCAATTCCCTCAGGAAATACCTTTTTTATAAACCTATCACCAAATCTCTCGTAAGTATCCTTAATTCTTTTAACAGAAACGATGTCTATTCCTATTCCAACAATCATTATTTATTAATCAGTTTAATCATTTTTTCTACCGCCTCCTTTAAGCCAAGGAGAACAGCGTTTGCAACTATTGAGTGTCCTATGTTGAGCTCCTCAATTTCTGGAATTTCTACAACTTTTTTTACATTTTTGTAGGTTAAGCCGTGACCCGCGTACACCCTCAATCCTAAACCCTTTGCAAACTTAGCAGCTTCCTTCAGCCTTTCAAGTTCCTCCCCAACCTTCTCCTCGTTGTTTTCAGCAAAGGCCTCTGCGTAGGCTCCTGTGTGGAGTTCCACGGCATCCGCTCCAATCTCAGAAGCAGCTTTAATCTGCTCCTTGTCAGGGTCTATAAATATGTTTACAGTAATTCCACCATTTTTTAGCCTTTCCACTACTTCTTTAATCCTTTCTTTTTGAGAAAGGACATCCAATCCACCTTCTGTTGTAACCTCTTCCCTCTTCTCTGGAACGAGGGTAACTTGGTGTGGCTTTACAGAAAGGGCTATCTCAACCATCTCATCAGTCGGTGCCATTTCAAGGTTGACTTTAGAGTGAATAACTTCTTTAATGGTCTTTAAGTCCCTTTCGTTTACGTGTCTTCTATCCTCCCTAACGTGGAGTGTTATCTGGTCTGCTCCTGCAAGGTCTGCAATTACTGCTGCATGAACGGGGTCGGGCTCAAAAGTTCTTCTTGCATTTCTAACAGTTGCCACGTGGTCTATGTTCACTCCCAATCTGATCTTCTTCCTCATACTTCTCTCCAAATTTTTGTTTTTAAGTATAAAATAGTCTGACGGAGAAAAGATGAAAAAGGGATTTACACTTTTAGAGGTTCTTGTTGCCGTTGCGATAGTCGGCTTTGCATTTGGAACGTTCATTGCCTTTGCAGGAAAAATTGTTGATACCACAGACCTTCTCTTCAAGACAACTCTATCGTCAGTTGTAGCTCACAACTCCATAAATGAAATACTCTACGGGGGAAAGAGCTTTAACGATAGAAAAGTTGATATTCTAAACTGTACAGTTGAAGTCAATCAGGACTTTGAAGAGCTTATGGGTTTTAGAGTTACAAAGGTTGAAACAGGAACGGAGGACAGGGGAAAACTTGCAGAGGTCTACGAGGTTAGATAAGGGATTTACGCTTTTGGAGCTCCTCTTAGCTGTCGGAATTTCGGCCTTTGTTTTAGTTGTTAGTTACAGTTTTTTCAACTTTATTGAAAAGGCCGGAAGGTCTGCCTCTGAGAATGCGGAACTCCAGTCGTTCATTCCTTCCATCTTCTACCTCTTTTTGAGGGACTTTAATTCAATAAATACATCCTACGGTTCTCCTCAATTAGTTAGGGATACGGATGGAAACGTCAGGTGGTTGGAGTTTTTTACGGAGAACTGTTACTACTTTAAGGGAGTTTGCAGGGTAAAGTACTGGCTTTACAAAAACGAAAGGGAAAACTGGTTAATTAGGAGTGAGTACAGAATAAACTCTGAGACCTCTGGAATTGATTTTCCTGTAACTTCAAGAGTTAAGGAATTTGAAGTTTACAGACTTTCTGGAGGAGATTGGGTGAAGGGAGTTGATACCAATCTTTTAAAGATTGTTCTTAAACTGAATAAGGGGGGAGAACTCCCCCTCGTTTTTAAAATTAGAAGTTGAACATCTGGCTTATGGATTCACCGTAGTGGATTCTCCTTATTGCCTCTGCAAGCATTCCTGCAACTGTTAGAACTTTAATTCCCTCAAACTCCTCCTTCAGAGGGATTGTATCTGTAACTACAACCTCTTTTATAAAACCTTCCTTGATGGCTCCTGTAAGTCTTTCAATGGCCGGACCTGAAAAGACAGGATGGGTGCAGGCTGTATAGACTTCAAGAGCTCCCTTCTCCTTGATTGCCCTCGCAGCATTAACAATTGTTCCTGCTGTGTCAATTATGTCATCAACTATGATTGCCCTTTTACCTTCTACCTCACCTATTATGTTCATAACCTCTGAAACGTTTGGCCTTGGTCTTCTCTTATCAATTATTGCTATTGGTGAGCCTAAGACCTTTGCAAAGTTTCTCGCCCTTGCAACCCCTCCAATATCCGGGGAAACAACAACTGTGTCCTCACCACCCATTCCTTGCCTTAAAAAGTAGTCGGCTATAACGGGCCTTGCTTCAAGGTGGTCAACAGGTATGTCAAAAAATCCCTCGACCTGTTTGGCATGAAGGTCAATTACAACAACGTGGTTGACTCCCGTTGTCATAATTACATCTGCAACAACCTTTGCACTGATTGGGTCCCTCGGGTTTACCTTCCTGTCCTGTCTCCCGTAGGCATAGTACGGAATAACTGCCGTTATCCTTCCAGCTGAAGCTCTTTTGAGGGCATCGGCAAGAATCAGGAGCTCCATTATGTTGTCGTTTGCAGGTCTACACAGGGATTGAATGATAAATACGTCACAGTCCCTCACACTTTCGTTGATTACGACCTGAATTTCACCATCGCTGAACCTTCCAACGGTTACATCTGCAAGGGGAATTCCAATCTTTGCAGCCACCTTCTTTGCAAGTTCTGGATTTGAATTTCCGGTCATGAGTTTGACCTGTTTCATCCTTCCTCTCCTTAAAGGGATTTGAACTTTTCCTTGAATGCCCTTATGTTCTCTGAAATACTGCCCTTGAAGACCCCAGAACCAGAAACAATGACCTCTGCTCCTGCCCTTAAAACCGGTTCAACGTTGCTCGGTTTTATTCCTCCATCAATCTCTATCAGTAGGTCCGGATTGAGATTATCCTTCATCTCCCTCAGTTTCTCAATTTTTCTTAAGGATGTTGGTATGAACTTCTGACCTCCAAATCCCGGATTAACGGACATAATTAGGACGAAGTCTAAAAAGGGAAGGATTTCCTCCAAAAAGGATACGGGAGTTGAGGGATTTAAAACTATTCCCGCCTTTGCTCCAAGTTCTCTTATTTTCTCAACAATTCTGTGGTGGTGAACTGCAGCCTCGAAGTGAAAGGAAATCCAATCTGCCCCAGCCTTTATGAATTCCTCCACGTACTTTTCAGGTTCAACAATCATAAGGTGAACGTCCAAGGGGAGCTCTGTTACCTTCCTTATAGATTCAACGACTGGTATTCCTATAGTAATATTTGGAACGAACCTTCCATCCATAACATCAACGTGGAGAAGGTCAGCTCCTTCCCTTTCAACCTCTTTTATGTCCCTTTCAAGACAGGCAAAGTTTGCAGAGAGAATCGACGGTGCTAAAAGTGGCATTCTACCTCCAGATTTTCTGGGGGGAATTTTATCAAGATTTTGGAGGATTTACAGGAATTTACAGTTTTGGAGGGATTGTTCAAAGGGAGGTTTTTAGGAGGGAATTTTTTGGAGAGTTAAATAAAAGGAGCCCCGAAGGGCTCCTATCTATTAGTATTCAGGCATTGGTGGTACGTTCTTCTCTTCCTTTTCGGGAATTTCAGTAACAGCAGCCTCTGTTGTCAGGAGGAGTCCAGCTGCAGATGCAGCATTTTGAACGGCAATTCTCTCTACTTTAGCAGGGTCAATTACTCCAGCCTCTACAAGGTTTTCAAATTCTCCTTTCCTTGCGTTGAATCCCCACTCTACGCCCTTTTCCTTAATGAACTCCTTAACTTTCTCTACAATTACCTGTCCTGCATATCCTGCGTTATCTGCAATCTGCCTTAGAGGAGATTCTACGGCCTTCTTAACAATCTCTACTCCGTGCTTCTTGTCAATTTCACCTTTTTCATCAAGCTCTTTTATAAGGTCATCTAACTTCATTGATGCAGCAAGTAGAGCTGTTCCACCACCAGGAACAATTCCCTCCTCAACTGCTGCCCTTGTAGCGTGGAGGGCGTCTTCAACACGAGCTTTCTTCTCCTTAAGTTCAGCCTCTGTAGCAGCACCAACTTTGATTATTGCTACACCACCTGCAAGTTTGGCAAGTCTCTCTTGGAGTTTTTCCTTGTCGTACTCAGATGTAGCCTTTTCAAGTTCAGCCTTGATTTGCTTAATTCTTCCTTCAATGTCCTCAGGCTTACCTTTACCGCCGATGATTGTTGTGTGCTCCTTATCAACAACAACCTTATCAGCTTGACCAAGCATATCTAATGTAACGTTTTCAAGCTTAATTCCAAGGTCTTCAAGAATAGCTGTTCCTCCTGTGAGGATTGCAATGTCCTGGAGCATAGCCTTTCTTCTTTCACCAAATCCAGGAGCCTTAACTGCACAAACTTGAAGTGTTCCACGTAGCTTGTTTACTACGAGAGTTGCGAGGGCTTCTCCCTCTACATCCTCAGCAATTATTAGGAGAGGTCTTCCTTCCCTTGCTACTGCTTCAAGTACAGGTAGGAGCTCCCTAATGTTGCTTATCTTCTTACCGTAGATGAGGATGTATGGATTCTCAAGAACACACTCCATCTTTTCAGGGTCAGTTACAAAGTATGGAGATAGGTATCCCCTATCAAACTGCATACCTTCAACAACTTCAAGGGTTGTTTCAAGTCCCTTAGCTTCTTCAACAGTGATAACACCCTCTTTTCCAACTTTATCCATAGCCTCTGCAATGAGCTCACCAATTTCCCTGTCGTAGTTTGCAGAAATTGTAGCTACCTGAGCAATCTGCTCCTTTGTTTCAACAGGCTTAGCAATCTTCTTAATCTCGTCAACAATTACCTTAACAGCTTCGTCGATTCCCCTCTTAACCTCGATTGCGTTGTCTCCAGCTGTTACGAACTTGAGTCCGTCGGCGTAGATAGCCTGAGCAAGAACTGTAGCTGTTGTTGTACCGTCACCTGCCTTATCGGCAGTCTTTTGAGCTACCTCTTTTACAAGTTGAGCTCCGATGTTTTCAACAGGGTCTGGAAGTTCAATTTCCTTAGCTACTGTAACACCGTCCTTTGTTACAAGTGGAGAACCAAACTTCCTCTCAAGAACTACATTCCTTCCACCAGGTCCCATTGTAGCCTTAACTGCATTTGCAAGTTTATCTACACCTGCCTTTATCTTCTGCCTTGCTTCATTGCTGAAAATTATTTCCTTTCCAGCCATCTCTCACCTCCCTCTTTCAGTTTTAATTAGTCTTCAACGATTGCCAAGATGTCTTCTTCTCTGATGACAAGGAGTTCTTCTCCATCGAGTTTAATTTCGTTTCCGGCATACTTGCTGAATAGAACCTTGTCTCCAACCTTAACTTTTAAAGGCCTAATTTCACCGTTATCAAGGAGTTTTCCCTCTCCAACGGCAATAACTTCTCCTATTTGAGATTCCTCCTTAGCTGTGTCAGGAAGGATGATTCCTCCACTTGTCTTTTGCTCAACCTCAATTTTCTTAACGACTACCCTATCGTAGAGTGGTTTTAACTTCATCTCGCCCTCCTCTTCCCTTTGGTTTTGTTTTTAGCACTCACCATTAGTGAGTGCTAATTGCTGTCAATAAAGTTATACACTGCTCTCTGGAGTGTCAAGTGGTTGTTCTCGTTCAATACATGGTGGACACCCTGGAGTTTTTTAATATATTCCTCAAACTTCTCTACTGGAGTCTTATAACCAAGACCTTGATGAGGC
>NZ_FXTM01000034.1 GCF_900182585.1 Balnearium lithotrophicum
GACTGAGCCGAAAGTTGATGAAATGAACAGGAAGTTATTTAGGTATCTGAACTTTTACAACTTCGTTAGGCCTCATCAAGGTCTTGGTTATAAGACTCCAGTAGAGAAGTTTGAGGAATATATTAAAAAACACCAGGGTGTCCACCATGTATTGAACGAGAACATAAGACTCCAGTAGAGAAGTTTGAGGAATATATTAAAAAACACCAGGGTGTCCACCATGTATTGAACGAGAACAACATCTTTAAATTCTTCACCTAAAATTGGAAATTGGAAGGGAAAATCAAATAAATTTTCAGGAGGGCGTCATGAACAGAAGCCTCTTTATGGGGGGAATACCGGGGACGATGTCCCGTAGAGGTTTCTTAAGGGCCTGCGCCATTGCTACTGCTGCAATGGGACTTCCTATGGAAATGGTTCCAAAGGTTGCCGAGGCCGCATCTGACCCTAAGAGACCAAGCGTAGTTTGGCTTCATTTTCAGGAGTGTACAGGTTGTTCAGAGTCTTTACTAAGGGCATCACATCCAGACATTGCTACCCTTATTCTTGACTTAATTTCACTTGACTATCACGAGACTCTCTCTGCAGCTGCAGGTAAACAGGCTGAGGAAAACTTGGAAAATGCCATAGAAAAGGGAAACTACGTACTTGTTGTTGAAGGTGGAATCCCTCTCAAGGATGGAGGAGTTTACTGTAAGATTGGTGGAAAAACGGCAGTTGATATCCTAAGGAGGGCTGCAGAGAAAGCTGTTGCAATCATTGCAATAGGAACGTGTGGTGCTTACGGTGGAGTTCAAGCTGCAAAACCCAACCCAACAGGAGCTGTAGGCGTTTCAGATATCATTAAGGATAAACCGGTAATAAACGTTCCCGGCTGTCCTCCAAAACCTCACAACTTCCTGTCAACAGTTCTCTACTTCTTAACCTTCAAGAAACTTCCACCAACCGACAAGTTCGGAAGGCCTCTGTTTGCTTACGGAAGGAAGGTTCACGACCACTGTGAAAGGAGACCTCACTTTGACGAAGGAAGGTATGCAGAGCAGTTCGGGGACCTTGGACATAGGATGGGATTTTGCCTCTACAAGGTTGGATGTAAAGGGCCTGAAACCTACTCCAACTGTCCAGTAATCAGGTTTAATGATGTTGAGGTATGGCCCGTTTCTGTAGGTAACGGCTGTTACGGATGTACGGAGCCAAACTTCTGGGACACAATGACTCCGTTCCACAAGAGACTTCCAAACATTAAGGTTCCGGGTGGTAAGGGAATTCAAGCAAGTGCTACTGAAGTTGGAAAGGCTGCCCTTGGTGTTACCGCAGCAGCTTTGGCAATTCACGCCGGTGTAGGCATAGCTAAGAGATTGGCAACTGGCTCAAAATCTGAAGAATAAACCCAAGTGGGGAGGTAAAAAATGGCTAACAGGGTTGTAGTTGACCCAATTACGAGGATAGAGGGTCACCTTAGAATAGAGGTAGTTCCTAAGAATGGTTACATAAAGAATGCCTTCTCCTCTACTCAAATGTGGAGGGGAATTGAGGTAATTCTCCAGGGAAGGGACCCGGACGATGCCTGGATGTTCACACAGAGAATCTGTGGAGTTTGTACAACAGTTCACGCAATAGCTTCCGTTAGATCTGTTGAGAATGCCCTTCAGCTTGAGATTCCCTACAATGCTCAAATGGTTAGAAACCTAATTATTGCAGCTCATGCTCTTCACGACCACATAGTTCACTTCTACCACCTATCTGCCCTTGACTGGGTTGATGTAGTTTCCGCCCTCAAGGCTGATCCACACAAGGCTGCTAAGATAGCTGAAAGTTATCAGAACTGGAAGTTGAACGGAGCTCCCATATTCAAGGCCGTTCAGGATAAATTGAAGAAGTTTGTTGAAAGTGGACAGCTGGGGCCGTTCGCAAACGGTTACTGGGGACACCCTGCAATGAAGCTACCTCCGGAAGTCAACCTCATTGCAGTAACCCACTACCTACAGGCCCTCGACTATCAAAGAAAGGCAGACCAGGCAATTGCTATCTTAGGTGGAAAGAACCCACACATTCAGAACCTTGCAGTAGGTGGAGTTTCAACTGCAATTAACCCTGATAACGAAGCAACCCTCAATATGGAAAGACTTTACTACATCAAACAACTTCTTGAAGAGGTTAGAGAATTTGTCCATAACTGCTACGTTCCAGATGTAATTGCAATTGCAGCATTCTACAAGGAGTGGCTCAAGTATGGTAGGGGAGTTGACAACTACTTGGCAGTTCCGGACCTACCTCAGGATACCAAGGGAGAAACTTTTGATATCTACGGTGGAACTATCTTTGGTGGAGACCTTTCAACTGTTAAACCCATTAGGAGTTTCAACGACCCATACTTTAGAGATAACGTAGTTGAGAACATTACTCACTCCTGGTACAGGGGAGATTGGACCAGACATCCCTGGGATGAGGAGACAGTTCCAAACTACACTGGTATGCCTGGCGGTTACGTAAACGAAAATGGAAAGTATTCCTGGACAAAGGCTCCAAGGTTTAAGAAAGATGGAACTCACGTTCCAATGCAGGTAGGTCCTCTTGCTCAAATCCTCGTTAGCTACGCTCTTGGACATAAACTTACTAGGAAGTACGTCGATAGTGCACTGGAGCAGCTTAAGAGCGTTCTTTCCTTACTTGGAGAGAGCTCCGACGGAGTCGATATTAATGCTCTCCAGTCAACTCCTGGAAGGCACCTTGCAAGGGCTCTCAGGGCTCAGGTTCTCTCAGACCTTGCGCTAAAACAGTGGGAGCAACTTGTTGACAATGTTGGCCGTGGAGACCTTGAGATATACAACCCACCAAGCTACCCTGCTGGAGAAGTTAAGGGAGTTGGTTTCCACGAAGCACCAAGGGGAACGCTATCCCACTGGGTAGTAATCGAAAATGGAAAAATCAAAAACTACCAAGCCGTTGTTCCGTCAACATGGAACTCCTCACCTATGGACGACAAGGGACAACACGGTCCCTACGAGGCTTCACTTATTGGTAACCCAATTGCAGAGCCTGAAAAACCACTTGAAGTACTAAGGACGGTTCACTCCTTTGACCCGTGTATCGCCTGTGCCGTTCACATGGTCGACCCAGAGGATGGAAGCGAAATAACAAAGGTTAAGGTTCTTTAAGGGAGGGAATATCCCCTCCCACTTTAAGCCTATAAGGAGGGCAAGATGGCTACTTATGAAAAGAAATATGTCTGGGGGATACTTTTGAGACTCTTCCACTGGACATTTGCTCCTTCAATATTTACTCTGATAGTAACAGGACTTTACATACACTGGCCTTGGACGAACACATGGCTTGAAGGAAGCCACCAGTTTACAATGGCAGTTATGAGGTGGATTCACTTTATGGCTGGTATGCTCTTTACGTGTGCAGTAATTGCAAGGCTATACCTTTGGTTCTGTGGAAACAAGTATGAACGTGTCTGGGACTTCCTTCCTATAAATGGAAGAAATATTAAAAATCTCTTTTCAACTCTCCTCTACTACGCATATTTAACTGACCACCATGAAGAAAGACTGGGACATAATGCTTTAGCTGGAACAGCTTATTTCTTTACTATCATCTTAGCCGTAATACAGTTTATTACAGGATTATACCTACTATATCCCGAAAATAACTTCTTTGTTTCTCTAGGAGCTTCCCTCTTTGGGACTCAGCAGGAGGCAAGATTCATTCATTACATTCTCAACTGGTACTTTGCTTGGTTTGCGATGGTTCACATCTACATTGTTATTTGGAATGACATTAAACATCCTGAAGGTCTTATTTCATCTATTTTTGATGGGTTCAAGTTCGCAAGAAAAGAGCAGTAGTCAATTCTGAATTAGACTGAGGATGAGGGGGAGCTTTAAGCTCCCCTCTTTTAATTTGGAGGAAATGATGAAAATAGGAATTATGGGAGTTGGAAACGTTCTTTTAAAGGATGAGGGTTTTGGAGTGAAGCTTCTCTACATTCTAAAGTCAAAGTATGACTTTCCGGAGAATGTCGTTTTGATAGATGGAGGAACGGCCGGTATTTTTCTCTCTCCCGAAATAGATTACCTTGACAAACTCTTAATAGTTGATGTCGTAAAGGCTAAGGGGAAACCGGGAGATATTAGGATTTACAATAAGGAGGATTTCTTCATCGATAGGCTTCCCCTAAAACTATCTCCCCACCAGCTCGGTCTTCAGGAGGTGTTGCTTTTAAACGAAATAAAGGGAACTTGCCCGGAAGAGGTTAAACTGATTGGAATTATTCCAAAGGCCCTTGAAACCGGAACTGAACTGTCTCCTGAAATTGAGGAGAAATTAACTGAGGTTGAAAAACTGGTCTTGGAAACGCTGAGGGACTGGGGAGTTGAACCTAAATTAAAGGAAGTACCGGAGGACCCAAACATCTGGTGGGAAAAGAAGGTAAAGGAGGCTTAAATGTGTGTTGGCGTTCCAATGAAAATTGTTGAAATCGACTATCCAATGGCCGTTGCAGAGGCAAAAGGGGTTAGGAGAACGGTCAGTTTAATGCTCCTTCCTGAGAATGAGGTCAAAATTGGAGACTACGTAATGGTTCACGTTGGAAATGCTATAGAAAAAATCGATGAAAGAGAAGCTGAAGAAGTATGGAAGGCACTCGATGAGGTCTTAGAGATTTTAGAAAAAGGAGAAGGTTAATGCATGAAACCTCTATAGCAATGGGGCTAATTGAATCCTTAAACCAAATGGCAGAAAGGGAAAAAGCAAAGAGAGTTACAAAGGTAAATGTGAGAATAGGAAAGCTTTCCGGAATTGTTGTTGACTCCTTTGTTTTTGCATTTAATGCTTTAAAGGGACAGTTCCCGAAATTAAAGGATACGGAGCTCTGTGTAGAGGAGGTTCCCATTAGGTACCGCTGTAAATCCTGCGGTGAGGAGTTTGAAGTTGAAAGTGTATTCTTTCCTGAGTGTCCTAAGTGTGGCTCTATTGACCTTGAAATGCTCTCTGGAGAAGAACTTGAAGTAATCAATGCAGAAATAGAGGTTTAAATGAAAGTAAAGAAAATCTTCAATGGTAGTTTTGCCTACTACTACGAGAACGTAATAAACAGAATTTCAAGCTCCATACAAGTTAACAGATGGAGAAAGAAACTTGTGGATGGCGCTCTTTCTATTAACCCTTCACCTCACTTGGTTGTCGATTTTTGCTCGGGAGCTGGGAATATTGGGGAGTTTCTCTTAAAGAGAGCTCCAAAAACCAAACTTGTCAACTGTGACATCAGTAAACCATTACTTCTCATGGCAAAAAGAAAACTTAATGGAAAGGCGCTCTACGTCTGCTCGGATAACAGATTTTTTCCTATCAAGGGAGAATCTGTAGATATTGTCTTTTCCTCCTTCTGTGTTAGGAACTCTCCAGAACCAGAAAAAACATTAGAGGAAGTAAAGGGAGTTTTAAAAACAGGGGGAGTTTTTGCAGTTCTTGATTTCTTTAAACCCGAGGAAAAAAACGGTTCATTTAACCTTAATAGGTGTATTTTTAACCAGTTTATGAAAATCAATACATTACTTTCCAATGCAAATAGAGAAGCTATCAATTACCTATTTGAATCTATAGAAAACTTTTGCAGTGTAAGTGAATTTATGAAAATTCTAAGAATGTATGGCTTCACTATTAAAAAAGTTGAGAACTTTATGGGAGACGTTGCAACAAATATCATTGCAGTAAAAGGAGGAGAAAATGTGTGATGTATGTGGATGTGGAAACCACGAGCACAGTGAAAACAACCTTGTAGTCTCTGATGATAGCGCAAGGAAGAATGTAGAGATAAAAAAGAGCCTTCTAAGTGAAAACGACAGAGTAGCAGAATCCAACAGAAAACACTTTGATGAACACGGAATTCTTGCCATTAACCTTATTAGCTCTCCAGGGTCTGGTAAAACTACTCTCCTTGAAAGGACAATAGAGGCTTTGAAGGATGAGATTAGTATTGGGGTTCTCGAAGGAGATATTGAAACAGAAAGGGATGCAGAGAGAGTAAGAGCCAAAGGAGCAGCTGCTGTTCAGCTTACAACAGGAGGAGCATGTCACTTGGAAGCTCCCCTCGTTCATAAGGGTTTTCATGCCCTTGAGAAGCAGATGAGAGGATATCCAGACGTTCTGTTCATTGAGAATGTTGGAAACTTGGTTTGTCCTTCCTCTTTTTACTTAGGAGAGCATATAAGGGTTGTTCTCATTTCGGTTCCTGAAGGCAGTGACAAACCAGCAAAATATCCAAAGGCCTTTAAGACATCAGATGTATTTGTAATAACAAAATCGGACCTTCTTCCTTTCTTTGACTTTGACGTTGAAAAAGTCAAGGAGGAAGCCCTCTCCCTTAATCCAAATCTTAAAATTTTTGTTGTTTCCTCAAAAACAGGGGAAGGTTTAGAGGATTGGTTTAACTTTATTAGGAAGGAGGTTTCCAGGAAAAAGGCTCAGACGGTTTAACCTAAGTGGCGGAGAGGGCGGGATTCGAACCCGCGGTACGGGCTTTAAACCCGTACACCCGCTTAGCAGGCGGGCGCCTTCAGCCAGCTCGGCCACCTCTCCTTTTAAGTGGTGAGCCCGGGAGGATTCGAACCTCCGACCTACGGATTAAAAGTCCGTTGCTCTACCAGCTGAGCTACGGGCCCACTGTGGCGGAGGGGGAGGGATTCGAACCCCCGGAGGGCTGGTTAGGCCCTCAGGTGATTTCAAGTCACCCGCCTTCAGCCAGACTCGGCCACCCCTCCAACTGCGTAAGGAAAAAATAAACCTTGTATATCCTAATGTCAAGTTGGTGTTCTCGTTCAATACATGGTGGACACCCTGGAGTTTTTTAATATATTCCTCAAACTTCTCTACTGGAGTCTTATAACCAAGACCTTGATGAGGC
>NZ_FXTM01000035.1 GCF_900182585.1 Balnearium lithotrophicum
AGGTCTCCCAAGACCAATGCACATGTTGAAAGGTTCATACAGACGGTGGAGAAGGAACTGTGGATGATAGAAGGGACTGAGCCGACAGTTGATGAAATGAACAGGAAACTATTTAGGTATCTAAGCTTTTACAACTTCGTTAGGCCTCATCAAGGTCTTGGTTATAAGACTCCAGTAGAGAAGTTTGAGGAATATATTAAAAAACTCCAGGGTGTCCACCATGTATTGAACGAGAACACAATATTGACAATAACTAATATTCGTGACTAAAATAAAAAATGTAAATAAAAATAGGAGGGAGCTATGAGGAGGGAACTTTTGGCCAGTACCGTCTTTATACTTGCCCTTTCTCTCAATGCCTTGGGACACCCAGATGTAACTTTGAAGGACCAGTTTGGAAATCCAGTTGACCAGTCAAAGCTTCCTGTTGATGTTAGGAAAAGTTGTGGTTCATGTCACGACATCGACTTTATTGGAACTGCCTACCACTTTCAACAAGGAAGATTGGCAATTCTCTCGAAGGACATTTACGAGAAGAACTACTACAGTAAGTACGGCGATACACAGTTTACAAATGGCCTTCCTAAGGAATTGAATAAACTTGATATGGGTATGTATGGAAAGCTCTGACCTCCTGCCTACCGCCAGTTGGCGCCGGTAGAAGGAACAAACCCTGGAACCGTTGACTTAACAACTCCAAACTATGCATTCAAGTGTGGAATGTGTCACCCCGGTGGTGGTCCACTTGAGAAGGATAGAAACGACAATTTCCTATACGAGAAAACGTTGGATGAAATCCAGTCAATCTTTGACAGCGGTAAAATTCCCGGTGACTATGCCCTTTGGAGCTCCAAGGATAAGAAATTTGTTCCATACGATTGGAAAGTTCAGGTTGGAAATCAAACAATAAACAATACCATGGCTCCAGCATGTTTTCTCTGCCACTCAAAGCTTGATTCAATTAAGAGTCATAATGGAATCCTAAACTATAGGATATCTGTTGCGAAGCTTCACTATTTGGCTGGAGCCGATACAGCTGCAAGTGGTTTGGCTCAGCTAAATATGTCAACGAAGGAATTTACATACAACACCTCTCTTGACGTTGATAACTCTATAAGTGGCATTCAGATTAACCACAATGTAATCGGCAAAGCAAACGACCAACACTGTAGCCAGTGTCACGGTGGTGGATGGGATGACATCAACGGAGATGGAAAGATAACTCCTATGGACTTTGTCATTCAGGGAAAGGACCCAAAGTTTGTTCAGCCTGACTTTATGAAGGAGGCAAAGGTCTGGTTCTTCAGTGAAAACTTTGCCGATGAAAATGGAGTTCCGAAGAATGTAGAAGTTCACCAGTGGGCTAACTATGTGGGAGCAAACAACGTTAAGGGCTGCGTTGACTGTCACCAGCCTGTTAAGCATGACTATATAGGAGAAGGTTACTTCCCGAATACTACGGTTCTTGCGCCTTCCCACGATTTTGCGAAAGGTAATGCAGGACCCGCCCACGGCGTAATGTGGCACCAGATGGCAGGAAGTGCTAAGTGTGAAAACTGCCACACAGACCCTGTTTCACTACACGAAAGCGTTATGGGACCGGCTGCCAAAACCCATATGGATAAAATTGCATGTACTACGTGTCACATTGGAAAGAAGTACTTCTACAGGGTTAAGTTGATTGACTGGACACTTCCTCTGTGGATAGTTTCTGGAAACAATACATCAATAACCTTTAACGGTCTTGATAAAAATGGTTACCTCTATGGAGACCCAGCTAACGGTACATGGCCAGATGTTGCTTGGTTTCCACAGAGGGACTTTAATACAGGAGAGGTTACCTGGAAGTTGAAGTCTGTAAATGCTATGGGAGTTCTCTACTTTGAGGATAACTCCCAAGGGGAATTTAAACCTGTTCTTGCAAGGTACCTTGCAAAGGCCTTCAGACTTGACCCCAACCTTCCAACAAAGTACATAATCGCTCAGATAGACCCAACTACGGGTAAACCGGTTAGGACAGGTGATAAGGGATACATTCCGATGAAAGTCAAGAAGAATTCAATAATTGCCAATGATTCAGACCTTCAGAGTGGTAACTGGACTCTCTGGAGAGCTCTCCCGAACTACATTGACGTTAACCTCAACGGCCAGTACGATGAAGGGGTGGACGTTCAGATTAAGGACGATACTGGACTTTACAAGAATGCTCCCGATGGAGCTCCAGAGATAAATACTAAAGAAGAAGTGGAAGCAGCAATACAAACACTCACAAAGATAATCTCTCAGGCTACCGGCAAGAGCGATGTAACAGTTAAGTTGGCAGCTTCAAGTGATGCCTTTGCCATGACCCACAATATAAGACCTGCATCAGAGGCTCTTAAGTGTAGTGATTGCCACGGAAGAAGTGAGAACGTCTTAACAGGTGAATTCTTCACAAGAACAACGCCTCTATACTTTACATACGACAGTGATGTCCTCTCTGCTCCATACTTCGATAAGAAGGTTGACCAGAGTCCAACAGAGCTCTCGTTTGCTGACCACGTTAAGGAAGAGCTGATAGAGATGGGATATGGAGCTGAAACCCCACAAGGAGGTAATCAGACACAAACAACGTCAGAAAATCAAACGACTTCAACAACAGGTGGTGGCGGTGGAGGAGGTTGTTCACTATCTACAACCCCAGGACTTGGCGGAGCTCTCTCAGGATTATTAGGACTGTTACCTTTGATTGGCTTGAGGAGAAAGAGAAGAAAGTGATTTAACGTTAACTTTGAGGGAAAGGGGAGCTTGGAGCTCCCCTTTTTTATTAGGAGTAGTGTTTTTTAAGTTCAGGATAGAGGGGGTGTTTTCCGCAGATTTCAAGAACTTCAGACCTTACTCTATCTATTACTCCTTCATCTTCAATGTTGTTTAGGACATCAGCAATGAGCTGAGCGATTCTCCTTGCCTCGTCCTCCTTGATTCCCCTCGTTGTTATTGCAGGGGTTCCTATCCTTATTCCACTTGTTACAAAGGGACTTCTCGTGTCAAATGGAATTGTATTTTTGTTAACTGTGATGTTTGCCCTTCCTAAGGCAGCCTCTGCCTCCTTTCCGGTTATTCCCTTGTCCGTTAAGTCAACCAACATTAGGTGGTTATCTGTTCCACCTGAAACAAGCCTAAACCCAAGGCGTTTCAGCTCCTCCGCCATTACTTTAGCATTCTTTACTACCTGCTCCTGATACTCGGTAAACTCTGACGACAAAGCCTCCTTAAAGGCAACAGCCTTTGCAGCAATTACGTGCATCAAGGGACCACCCTGAAGACCTGGAAAGACGGCCTTGTCTATATCCTTGGCAAACTCCTCCTTGCACATTACGACACCACCACGGGGTCCCCTTAAGGTTTTGTGGGTTGTTGTTGTTACAAAGTGGCAGGCCTCAATCGGGGATGGATGGAGGCCAGTAGCAACGAGCCCTGCTATGTGGGCAATATCTGCCATGAGGAGAGCTCCAACCTCATCTGCTATTTCCCTGAACTTATCAAAGTCTATAACCCTTGGATAGGCAGAGGCTCCACATATTATGAGCTTAGGTTTATGCTCCTTTGCCAAATTGTAGACCTGGTCAAAATCGATAGTTTCCGTATCCCTTCTAACTCCGTACTGGACAACGTTAAAGTACTTACCGGTCATATTTACAGGAGAACCGTGTGAGAGGTGTCCGCCGTGGGAGAGACTCATTGAAAGGATAGTATCTCCCGGCTTTAAAACTGCCAAATAAACAGCCTGGTTTGCCTGAGAACCAGAGTGGGGCTGAACGTTAACGTGGTCTGCACCAAAGAGCTCCTTACACCTCTTTATTGCGAGCTCCTCTGCAATATCAACACACTCACATCCACCGTAGTATCTCTTTCCAGGATAACCTTCGGCGTACTTGTTTGTTAGGACGGAACCCTGAGCCTCCATTACAGCAGGAGATGTAAAGTTTTCTGAGGCTATGAGTTCCAAGTGCTCGTTCTGCCTTTTATACTCACACTTTAGGGCATCAAATATTTCAGGGTCTACTCTTTTGAGATTTTCCATTGTCTATCCTCCACACTCTTTGTTCTCTATCTCTGAGATTTTCCTTATCCTTCTCTCGTGTCTTCCGCCGTCAAATGGTGTCTCCAACCATACTTTTACAATCGCCTTTGCAAGTTCATCACCCAAAACCCTTCCCCCTAAACAGAGGACGTTAGAGTTGTTGTGTCTTCTGCTCATTTCAGCAGCATAGATGTTGTAGCACAATGCTGCCCTTATTCCTTTAACCTTATTAGCCGATATAGATATTCCTATTCCCGTTCCACATATAAAGATTCCCCTATCGGCTTCCCCGTTAATAATTCCCTTTGCTGCTTTGTAGGCAAAGTCTGGATAGTCTACGCTCTCCTCTGAATAAGTTCCGTAATCGACGTACTCTACTCCAAGCTCCTCCAAGTAACCTTTTATGACCTCTTTCAGTCTAAAGCCTCCATGGTCACAAGCTAAGGCAACCTTCACGTTCACCTCCTTTGTGGCCGAATTATACTCTAACTCCACCACTCCTCTTCCTTTGACTCCATAACAGTTTCTACTATAAGAAGAACTACAGAGAAAACATTTGCAACTAAAGCTCCCCAGGCCAAGGCCTCCACCAAACTGAGTCTTGTTCCCATTTCGTAGAATATGAGGGCAGGAATTAGGTGAAGGTCGGCTGCAAGGCTTGTTGCTAAGAGCTCTGCACTGAGAGTTTTTTTACTTCCGAGCTTAAGAAGAGTTGCTATTAAGTTAAATGTAACAGAAGCTATTAACTCGTAAGGGTCTTTATCGTAGACAAAACCAACGGTAGTTGTTAGTGACATCATTACAAAAAAAGCCGTTCCTACCTTTCCCCAGTCCATACTATCCCTCCAATCTCTCCTTCAGCTTTTTCCTCAGAATGGAACTTCTCGAAGTAACTCCCCCTTTGGAAAGGACCTTTATAACCCTTTTTATCCTTTCGGCAGGAGCTACCACGACCAATAGGTCAAGTGCTTCTATTACCGTATCACTGTTGGGAGTATAGATAACTCTTCCGTCCCTTTTTCTTATTGCTATGATGGTTATTCCAAATTTGTTCTTTAACTTTAATTCCTTCAGGCTTTTTCCTACTAATGGAGAGTTCGGTTGAACCATAAATTCCTCGATATCTATAAAAACATGTTCCCCGAATAGTATTTCCTCTAAAAGAGATTTCTCTCCGAAAATAGGAGGTTTCTTAGCAAGAACGGAAATCCTCTTTGAGACTATTGAGGGTATTGTCTCTACAAAGTCAGCTCCCACAAGCTTAAGTTTTTCTGAAAACTCGGAATTCTTCACAATTCCTAAGATGAAAAATGGATATATATTTTCCTTATTAACTATGTTCTTAACAGTAAGGGTTACAGCTAAGTTCTTGTAATCGTTGTCTGTAGCTACTATTGCTCCTACAGCAGACTTTACATTTGCAAGATAGACACTATTTTCCTTTGTAGGGTCGAGTTTAAGGTAGTATCTAATTTGGTGTTCTTCTGCAAACTCCTCAAGCTTATCGTCGTCACTAATTACAACTACAGGAATACCGTTTTTTCGAAGTTCAAAAATCAGTTCTGTCACGTAGTCGTTAAAGCCAAAGATTAGGTAGTGTCCCTTCAAAGCTGAAATATCCCCTACCATTTTTCTAAACCTCAAAATTTTTATGAGTTCTCCACTCGATACAAGGTCAATCAAAACTGCTAAGGAGTAACCCATTACTGCTCCAACACCTATAACCATTACAAAGAGGTTGAATACCCTATCCCTGTTTGTCATATCCCACATCTCACCGTAACCGATTGTCGTAACTGTAAGTACTGTCATGTAGAAAGCTCTAAGAAGGTCAACACCCGAAATTACCATGTAACCGATAGTTGAGGCCATTACAGTTACGAGGGCGATTATGAGGGGAGCTCTAAACTTCATTAGAATTTCAAGTATCTTTTCCTCGCTGTACTTTTTAGGTAGTAACTTTTTCAATTACTCCCTCATTTTTGATTTTTCTTAATCAAGTATACATTTTGTTCGTTGAGCTTTAAAAACCTTTGAATAACATGAATAACATTGTTGAAGTTCAGAAAGAAGGTGGACACCCTAAAATAAGATTTGAACTCCAACAAAAGGAGGTGTCCACCAATGAAACAATTAAAGAAATTCAAAGGTGCATCCCTGCACATATCAAATACACCCTTCAAAAAAACAATCAAAAGAGGAACGAAAATAAAAACCAAACTCGACCTAACAAAAGACCCAAACGTGAGAAAAAGACTTAAATGGATTCAACATTACGAAAAACACCAAAATGCAAGACTAACCTGCAGATACTTCGGAATAAGTCCAACCACCTTCTACAAGTGGAAAAATAGATACAAAAAGTACGGTTTAGAAGGCCTCAAAGACAGAAACAAAAGACCTCACAGAGTAAGACAACCTCAGATAGAACCAGAACTTGAACTTCTCATAATCACAGTGAGGGAAAAATTCCCTACCTGGAGCAAAGAAAAAATATCAGTCTTTATAGAAAAATACCTCAACATAAAAGTCTCTCCTTCAACCATCTACAGAGTTTTAAAGAGAAACAATCTAATAGAAAGAACCAGAAAACTCACATGGAACTTTAAGAAAAGAAAACAAATAGGGAAAAAGAACCGCACCAGAAGAGGACTTAGAGCCGATAAACCCGGAACAGTCCTCATAGACGTCAAATACCTCTACTGGTGCGGAAAAACC
>NZ_FXTM01000036.1 GCF_900182585.1 Balnearium lithotrophicum
GCCTCATCAAGGTCTTGGTTATAAGACTCCAGTAGAGAAGTTTGAGGAATATATTAAAAAACACCAGGGTGTCCACCATGTATTGAACGAGAACAATAACTTGACACTGGGAAGTTGAGAATCTATATTTTCTTTAGTCACTTCTGCGGGAGTGGCGGAACCGGCAGACGCGCCGTCTTGAGGGGGCGGTGCCCTTACGGGCGTGCGGGTTCAAATCCCGCCTCCCGCACCACTTAATTCTCAACTCCCTTAACAAGTTTCTTCAGCTTTTCTGCCTGCTCTTTGGTTCCAATAATTATGAGTGAATCCCCCTCCAAAACCATCGTCGTTGATGTAGGATTTAAAATGAACGAACCATCCTCCCTCTGTATTCCAATAACAATAACTCCCGTTCTTTTGGGAATATCCAAATCCTTTAGGAGTTTCCCATGAAACGGTGAGCCCTTAGGGACTTTTATCTCCTCAAGTCTTAAATCAATCTCTCCGTGGTGAGTAACAATATCGAGGAAGCTTACTACACTTGGTCTTATTGCAAGTGAGGCCATTCTAAGGCCACCAATTATGTTGGGAAGAATCACTTCAGTAGCCCCGGCCCTCTTTAACTTTAAAACGTTTTCCTCTCTGTTAGCTCTCGTTACAATTCTTATTCTTGGATTAAGGTTCTTGGCCGAAAGCGTAATAAACAGATTATCGGCATCGTTAGCAGTGGCAACTATCATATTGGCAGCCGACTTCACACCAGCCTTTACAAGGACATCGTCTTCGGTTGCATCACCGTGTATGTATATTATGTTTGGATACTTTTCCTTGGCTTCCTCTATTCTCTCTTCATCCTTTTCGATGACAACGAAAGGAACCTTTTCCTTCCAGAGCTCCTTAACGGCTGCCTGACCGGTTCTTCCAAGTCCACACACGATTGTGTGATTTCTCAGCTTCGATACCATCTTTTCCATCCTCTTGACTGTAAAGATTTTCCTCAGTTCACCTTCAAAAATCATCGTTGCTACTGTAGATGCTCCATAGGCAAAGACAACGAAGGCTACTACTATAATGAGCATTGTAAAAACTCTTCCAGTAGGAGAAAGAGGGTGAATTTCACCGTAACCTACAGTAGAGATTGTGATTATGACGTGCCAAAGGCTGTCTAACCAGGACCAGCCCTCTATTAGTTTTATTCCAACAGTGGAAACTAAAACTAAGCCAATGAGTATGGAGGTTATTAAGATGAACTTTCCTACAGGTTCTTTAGTATTTATTCCTGATTTGAAATGGTGGTGTATCATTACCGTCCTAAATAAGTCATAAAGTATTTAATTATTATTCTAACCGAATTTAGGAGAAACATTGAAATTTAAATTCTTCTTCGTAGGTAAGATTCCCAGTAAGGCCAACTACAAAAAAATTTCCCACAGAAGAGTAAATGGAGAAATGAAGCCGTTTATAGTAAACAATCCTGCTGTTTTAAAGGCTCAGAGAGAGGCCTTATGGCAACTCCATATCCAAAAGCTTTTCTACGGGCTGGAAAAGTTTCCTATAGAGAAACCAGTTAAGGTTTCTTTAGTCTTTTTCCTATCTGGAAGGGTAAAACAGAGGGATATAGACAATGCAGAGAAGTTCGTTGGTGACATTCTTGAAAAGGGAGGAGTTTTAAAGAGGGATTCACTCATATACAGGAAGGAGAATGTAGAAAAGAGAATAGGAATTAAGGGGTTTGATGAAGTGGTTTACATAGAAATCGAAGAGTTGAAGGAAGAGGAGAGGATTGACCATGAAAAGGGGAAACCTAACTTTCCAGAGGAGTTTTACCAGTTTTTAAAGAAAATGAATATGGAGCTCCCAAATGAAGGTTGAAATAGAAATTAAAGTTCCTCTCGAGTCCGAACTTGAGGGTGAACTGAGGAAATTGGGAATTGAAAGTTACGAAATTGTTAGAAAGTCCATAGATGCAAGGAAAAAACCTATTTTCGTTTACAGAATTGTTACCGATTTAGAGGAGAAGAGAGCCAAAGAATTGATAGAGAAAGGGGTGGCAAGGGAGTACAAACCTGTTCCTGAACTGGTAATACCTGAGGTTCCTAAAAAAAAGAGGATTTTGGTTGTTGGAACTGGTCCTGCAGGGCTTTTTTCTGCCCTTATACTTTCAAAGGCAGGCCTTGAGGTTGTGGTTGTTGAGAGGGGAAAACCTGTTGAGGAGAGAATTTTAGACGTAAATAGGTTCTGGAAAAGGAGAAAGTTGGACGAGAACTCAAACGTCCAGTTTGGGGAGGGCGGAGCAGGAACCTTTTCCGACGGGAAGCTTACAACGAGAGTAAAGGACAAAAAGAAGTACTTTGTCTTTAAAACACTGGTGGAGTGTGGAGCTCCAGAGGAGATTCTCTACCAGAGTAAGCCACATGTAGGAACCGATAAACTGAGGAAAGTAATACCCAACTTTAGAGAGAAGTTAAAAAGGTTAGGGGTCGAGTTTAGGTTCTCTCACCTTTTAACGAGGATTTATAAGGAGGAACGTAGGGTAAGTTCCGTGAAAATTAAGGACCTCATTACTGGTAAGGAGAAGGAGGAGTTCTTCGATTACATTTTTTTAGCACTTGGGAACAGTGCAAGGGATACCTTTAAAATGTTAAAGGGTGCAGGAATAGAGCTCTCTGCAAAACCCTTTGCCGTTGGTTTGAGGGTAATTCACAGGCAGAGAACGATAAACAGAATCCAGTACGGTAGAAGGTGGTTCAAACATCCAAAACTTCCTCCTGCAGAGTACTCCTTTACCTACAAGGGGAAGGATAGGAACGTCTATACGTTTTGCATGTGTCCCGGAGGATACGTTATATGTGCATCCTCTGAAAAGCATACTGTTGTCTGCAACGGCATGAGCAACCATAAAAGGGACAGTGGATATGCAAACAGTGCCGTTGTTGTTCAACTCTTTCCTGAGGACTTTGAGAACGACCCGTTTAAGGCGATTGAGTTCCAAAGGAACCTTGAAAGGGCAGCTTTTGTTTTAGGGGGGAGCAACTATGCTATGCCTGCTCAGAGGGTCTGGGACTTTATAAACGGCCAGAGTTCCACAGAGCTAATAGAGGGAGGTTTCATCCCAGAGATAAAGAGCGCAAGGTTGGACAGGCTCCTTCCTGAGGAGATTTCAAGACCGATAAAGGAGGCCTTCCTTCACTGGTACGAGAAGGTCTCTTTCTTTGTTCCAACAAATGCAACCCTCGTTGGAGTTGAAACGAGAACTTCCTCTCCCGTAAGAATTTTGAGAAACGGCAATTACACATCAGTTTCTGCAGAAAACCTCTATCCTATTGGTGAGGGAGCTGGATACGCAGGAGGAATAACAAGCTCTGCGATAGATGGAATAAACGGAGCTCTCTCCCTTTTAGAAAAACTCAGTCTAAAAACAGAGGTTTAGTCCTCTTAATTGATGAGTAAAGTGAAGAGAGAATGAATATTAGAGCGAGAGAGCTCATAACAAATTCAGGGATAGGTTTAAAGAGCTCCACGAGCATCATAATTCCAAGAGCTCCTATTCCCCAGTGGGCTCCGTGCTCCAAGTATGGAAACTGGCTCAACTTACCAGATTCAACAAAGTAAAGCGTTAGGGAACGGAGTATAAAGGCACCAACAGAGAGACCTACAGTGATGATAACTAAGTTCTGGCTAACTGCAAATGCTCCGACGGTTCCGTCCAAGGAACAGGAGGCGTCAAGGAGCTCTAAATAGATGAAGGCTCCAATTCCGGCATCCAAGTTTTTCTTTTCCTTAAAGTAGTCTAAAGCCCCCTTAACGTAGTGAACCAACTCAAAGAGTAAAATTCCAACAATCATTGAGAGGATAATGTTTGAGTCCTTTTTAAACATTCCTATTAGAAAAACGGCAGATAACCCTACTATTAATCTAATTTCTCCCCATTTTGCAAGTTTAACTGCCCCCTCCTCGAAGAATCTTATCCAGTGGAGCTCCTTTGTTGAGTCAAAGAGCCACTTTAAGAAAACCATTAGGAGGAAGGAGCCTCCAAATGCGAGAATTAAAGGTTCTGATGACTCCAGATGGTGAGCGTAAACCTCTGGTTCTGCAAGAGCTATTTCAACGACCTTTTCAACTGAGAGGCCGGATGTAACCGAAACTATTAAAACCGGAAACAGGAACCTCATTCCAAAAACTGCAACAACCATTCCCCAAGTTAAAAATCTTTTTCTCCAAACTCTCGTTAAACCTGTAAGAATAACTGCATTCATTACTGCATTGTCAAAGGAGAGGGAGATTTCCAATAGGGAGAGGGTTGTTCCCTCAAAAACTCCCTTTATTCCCATGTAGAGAAACTCTAAAACCCAGCTGACAAGGAGAATTACTAAGAACTCCGCTATGAGCCTCTTCAAGTTCAATCAGTTTACCTCCAGAAGAGAAAAGAGTTTATCTACAACCTTTTTCGGAGGTATATTAAAACATCTCTGCTCCTTACACCTTGTCTTTCCGTGTAGTGAACACGGGGAGCAGGGAAGGTTGAGAGTAATGGAAATTCCCTCGTCAGGATAAGGGGCAAATCCAAATGCAGGATGTGTGGGTCCAAAGATTGAAACGACGGGAACCTTAAGAGCTCTAGCCATATGAACAACTGCAGAGTCGTTTGAAATGACCCCCTTGGTTAGCGAAATTAGGGCTAAACTTTCACTTAAAGTTAGCTTTCCGCAAAAGTTCAGAGCCCCTTCCCTTTCAAGCTCCTTTCCTAAATTCTCTTCTTCCTTTCCACCAACTACAACCGGATGAAATCCCTTTCTTTTTACCTCCCTTATAACCTCCTTAAATTTTTTTAGTGGATACCTCTTTGTTTCCCACCTCGCTCCCGGTGAAAGTGCAATTAGATTCTCAGGAAGCTTTTTTTTAAACTCCTTCCGCACTTTTAAATTTGGATAGAGAACAGGACGGGGATTCTCCACCTCGATACCTGCCTTTTTGAGGGCTGTTGCATAGAGTTCAGGAACGTACAGCCACTTTGATTTAAAAGGTTTGAATAATACCATTAGTCTTCTTAAAAAACTCTTCTTTTCGTAAACGTAGGTTTTAAATGGAAGGAACCTCCTCAGGAGTTTTGTCCTTAGGACATCGTGAAGGTCTATTCCAAACTCGTAGTTTTGGAGCTCCTCAGCCAAACTCCTAATCTGGGAAATGGACTTCAAACTTTCCCTATCAACCTCTAAAACCCTGTCAACAAACGGTTGATTTCTTAAAATCTCTCCAAAGGGCTTAAAGGTCAGAAAATCGACAGAAAATCCCATCTCCTTTAGTGGAGAGAGAACAGACGTTGTCAGGATAACATCTCCTAAGGAGGAAAACCTAACTACTAAAGCTCTCATTCATCCACAGGCTCAAACTTGTCCTTAGAAGCCCCACAAACAGGACATACCCACTCGTCAGGTATTGCCTCAAAGGGAGTTCCCGGAGGAATATTGTTATCAGGGTCACCCTCATCGACGTTGTATATGTAACCGCAAACCGTACATCTCCACAGTTTGTGCCTTATTTCCATTTTCTTCCTCCATTCTAAGGGATTAACTTTAAATTATAAATTTTTGAGGTAGATATGAAGGGAAAGGAAATAGTAAGACCAAAAACTGTTGTTTTAAAGCCTAAGGCACCAATCAGGAGGTACGACGTATTTGCAGAGTACAATAGGATAAAGGCAGTCAAGGAGTTTGGCTTCACTGACGACGAAGCAAAGGCCTACGGTTTAGCAGTTGCAAAGGTTGTTGCTGCAAGGAAGTTCTTCGGCCACAGAATTAAGTATAGAGGAGCTACAAGGGCCTACTTAGAGGGAAGGACGACAGAGAAGTGGTGGAGGAAACTCGCAACGCCTTCGGAATTTGACGAGAAAATTATCCAAAGAATGGGAGAGGACTTCTACTACAAGGTCTTTAGACCAACGTTAGAGAGGCTGTACGAGGAAGGGAAGGACTACATGGAAATAAGGGACTCTGTTAGAGAGGAGTGGAATAAACTTCTGGAGGAAAAATAGTGGCATCCGTTATTGGCTATTTAGAGATGGAAATCCAGATTCCCCACGCCCACTCACTCAAGGAGAAGAGGGGAACGGTTAAGCGGATTGTTGAGAGGTTAAAGGGGAAGTTCAACGTATCCGTCAGTGAAATAGGGGAACAGGACAAATGGCAGAGGAGTGTTATTGCTGTTGTTACCGTTGGAACGAGCAAAAAGGTTGTTGATTCAACGTTAGAAAAGAGCGTAGAGTTTGTTGAATCCCTCTATCCCGGTTTTCTAATTAACTATCACAAGGAAATCTTTTAAATTTCTGTTGTTTGTTGTTGAAGTTCAGAAAGAAGGTGGACACCCTAAAATAAGATTTGAACTCCAACAAAAGGAGGTGTCCACCAATGAAACAATTAAAGAAATTCAAAGGAACATCCCTGCACATATCAAATACACCCTTCAAAAAAACAATCAAAAGAGGAACGAAAATAAAAACAAAACTCGACCTAACAAAAGACCCAAACGTGAGAAAAAGACTTAAATGGATTCAACATTACGAAAAACACCAAAATGCAAGACTAACCTGCAGATACTTCGGAATAAGTCCAACTACCTTCTACAAATGGAAAAATAGATACAAAAAGTACGGTTTAGAAGGCCTCAAAGACAGAAACAAAAGACCCCACAGAGTAAGACAACCTCAGAT
>NZ_FXTM01000037.1 GCF_900182585.1 Balnearium lithotrophicum
AGAATAGGCTTTGCAAAGGTTTATTCTACAAAAAGCAGCAGGAGTGGGAAAAGGTTCTTCCAGGAACTTGAAAAGTTTCTTCCCTTCAAAATAGAGAAAGTTCAGACAGACAACGGAAGTGAGTTTATAGGAGAGTTAGAGGACTACCTTAAGGAGAGGGGAATAGAACACTACTTCAGCTATCCGAGGTCTCCCAAGACCAATGCACACGTTGAAAGGTTCATACAGACGGTGGAGAAGGAACTGTGGATGATAGAAGGGACTGAGCCGAAAGTTGATGAAATGAACAGGAAACTATTTAGGTATCTAAACTTTTACAACTTCGTTAGGCCTCATCAAGGTCTTGGTTATAAGACTCCAGTAGAGAAGTTTGAGGAATATATTAAAAAACTCCAGGGTGTCCACCATGTATTGAACGAGAACAAAAACTTGACAAAATACAAGTACAAGTGTAAATATTGGCTTGCTTTCCCGCAGAAAAACATTAGGAGGTAGATATGAAGGTAGTAGAACTAAAGGCTACCAAGAGGGAGAAAACAGGAAAACAGGTAGCCAAAAAGCTGCGCAGGGAAGGCCTTCTACCGGCTGTTATCTACGGCGGTGGAAGACCAGAGGCAACACCGATTGCCGTTCCTGCGAAAGAGGTTAAGAGAATCAAACACCACCATGGACTCATTAAGCTCCTCTTGGACGACGAGGAGAGGATGTGCATCCTTAAGGACATCCAGTACAACTGGTTAGGTGATGTTCCTATTCATTTAGATTTCCAAGAAATTAAATTTGGAGAAACAATTGAAGTAACTGTAGAACTTGAGTTCGTAGGAACTCCAATAGGAGTTTCGGAAGAAGGTGGAGTTTTAGAGATTCTTAAAAGAGAAGTTACAATCGAAACTCTTCCAAGGGCAATTCCTGAAAAAATTGTTGTTGACCTTTCAAATCTCCATGCTGGAGATGCCCTTCACGTTGGAGAGATTCCCCTTCCCGAAGGAGCAAAGTTGGCAGATAACCCTGAGGAAACCGTTGCAGTAGTTGTAGAACCTGAGGAAACAGCAGAAACAGAAGAGGAGACAACTGAGGAGTAATGGTTAAGCTCGTTGTAGGCCTTGGAAATCCCGGAAAGGAGTATGAAAAAACCCGCCACAACGTTGGATGGTGGGTTTTGGGTGAGGTTTCTAAGGAATTGGGGATTTCCTTTTCAAGGGAAAAGTTTAACGGCCTCTACGGAGAAACAAAGCTTAATGGGGAGAAAGTTTTCTTCCTCAAACCATTAACCTATATGAACAGAAGCGGAGAGAGTGTTTCTCGGTTTGCAAGGTTCTTTAAAATTGAACCAAAAGACATTTTGGTTATTTACGACGACCTTGACCTTCCGTTAGGAAAGGTGAGGTTAAGGTTAAAAGGGAGCTCCGGAGGACACAGGGGAGTTCAATCGGTAATTGAAAGCTTGGGAACTCAGGAATTTCCAAGGATTAGAGTTGGAATAGGAAGGCCTGAGAGAAAGGAAGAGGTCGTTGACTACGTTTTATCACCTTTTAAAGAGGAGGAACTTCCCCTAATTGAGGAGGCTGTAAAGAGGGCAGCTTCCTGTGTTTTGGAGATTCTCCAGAAAGGAGAATTGGACCAGAAAATTCAGAGTAAATGTACTTAATGGAGGTAGTTATGAGGGAGTACTACTACGAAATGGTTTACATATTGAGACCAACAATGTCAGATGAGGAGACAAAGGCAGCAATTGAAAAGATTAACTCCTACGTTAACAGGTACAAAGGAGAGGTTCTATCAGTAGACGAGTGGGGAAAGAGACAGCTTGCCTATCCTATTAACGACTACGACAAGGGCTACTACGTTCTTGAATACATCAGAACGAACGAGAGGGACTTTGTAAAGAATATGGAAAACTTTTTCAGAATTAACGAGGATGTAATTAGATTCCTCCTCTTTAGACTTAAACCTTCCGAAGTTAAGGAGCTAAAGGAGAAACTTTCAAAGAAGGAGGAGGAAAAGGTAGCCGTTGAAGAGAATAAGGGAGAGGAATAATGGCAAACCTTAACAAGGTTTTTCTCATAGGAAGGTTAGTTGCTGACCCTCAACTTCAACACACAAGCAGCGGAACTCCATTTACGAGGCTGAGAATAGCTGTAAACAACCCTTACAGGGACAGGGACGGAAACTGGCAGGACAATACCCTATTTATTGATGTTGTTCTTTGGGGTGCTGCAGCGGACAGAGCTGTTGGCAGATTCAACAAGGGAGATAGGGTTTTAGTTGAAGGGAGTTTAAGGCAGTCAACCTGGAAGACGGAAAGTGGAGAAAACAGGAGCAAAATTGAGGTTAGGGCTGATAGGGTTTCTGCCCTTGACCCAAGAAGGGAAGTTTTAGAGGAAGAAGAGGAAATTGACGACATTGAATTTTAAGGAGGTAAGAAATGGCAAATGGACTTCCACAGAGGAGATTTGTTAGGAGAAAGTACTGTAAGTTCTGTGCTGAGAAGATAGAAAAGATTGACTATAAAAACGTTGACTTATTAAAGTCATTTGTCTCTGAAAGGGGAAGAATTATTCCAAGGCGTATTTCAGGTGTCTGTTCAAAGCACCAGAGACAGCTTGCAAGAGCTGTTAAGAGAGCAAGACACTTAGCACTTCTTCCATTTGTGAAGATTGATTAAATGGAAAGACTAAAACCGTTAATAGTTCTGTTTCTCTTAACGGTTTCTACAGGATTAATGCTAAGAAGTCCCAGCTTGATACCGTTTGGGCTGGGACTTTCAATATTTATTCCCCCAGTTTTTATAAGGGTTCTGAGGGAGTACAGTCTCTTCTGGAGCTCCCTTTTAACATTTCCTGCGTTATTGTTCCTTTTCTTTCTGAACAGGGAATCACTCTTGGATGTTTCTTCAGTTATAGTTTTAGGAGCTCTATTCTTCCTAATGAAAAACTTTTCCCCGAGTATAACCGTTACAACTGGAGGGGTTTTCCTTACATTCGTAACGGTTTTAGAGGAGACTTTATTTGGACTTCCTAAGGAAGTTGGTCCGTTAAAGGAGTTACTAAGTTACAGGTACGGCATCTACTTCTTTTCATCCTCACTCTTTTCCTATCTATCCTACGGTATCTCAAGGCTTTTCTGTAGAGAGCTCCGACCTTTAAGCAACCTCAAGTACGGTTTCTGGTTGGTTATTCTTTTTATCCTTTCTGCGTTAGGGGTTGTTCTAAAATTAAGTGGAGTATTGGGTGAAGTCTCAAAAAATCTTCTAATTGTTTCCATTTCCCTGATTTCACTTCAGGGGTTAACCGTTTCACTGTGGTTTTGGTCAAAACTTTCCAACCTGTGGAAGTTGATAACGGGAATTTCAATTATTATTTTTCCAGCTGCACTGTTTGTCCTTTCGGCTATTCTTGGACTTTTGGACTACATGCTAAACTTTAGAAAACTTGAAGGAGGTGAGGAAAATGAAAGTAATACTAATTAGGGATATGGAAAACTTAGGAAAGGTTGGAGACATTGTTAACGTAAAGGACGGCTATGCAAGGAATTACTTGATTCCCGAAGGCATAGCCCTACCTGCAACGGACAGCAATGTAAGAAGGGTAAAGAACGAACTTCAATCACTAAGGAAAAAGGCTGAAAGACAGATTCAGAGGTTTAAAGAAATTGCCGAAAAGCTCAACCAGACAAGGGTGACTATTGAGCACGAGGCAGGTGAAGAAGGAAAACTTTTTGGTTCAGTGACAACATCTCAGATTGAGAAGGCCCTCCACAAGGCAGGATTTGAGGATGTAGAGAAGAAACAGATAGTACTTGAGAAACCTATAAGGGAGATAGGAACTTACGAGGTAAAAATTCACCTCTTTAAGGACATTGAGGCAACTGTAACTGTAGATGTCGTTCCTCTTAAAAAGTAACTAACCGTTTTTTGGAGGATAAGATGGAGTTTGTTGGAAGGCACGTAATGATGGATGCGGTTGTTAGCGACATTTCAAGGATAAATACAATTCAGCCTATTTACGACTACATGGAAGAGCTTGCAAGAAAGTTAGATATGACGTTGGTCTATCCTCCAATTGTAGCCAAGTTTCCATTTGCCCAATCGGAACTTGAACAGTTTGTAAAGAAACTATCAGAGGAGAACGTTAAGAGTAGAACCCTCGAGTTTATGGAGGAAACTCTCAAGAGAAGAGCAACCGAAGATAGTGGAGTCTCCGGAGTCTCTATCTGGCTCGAGAGCCACTGTACGATTCACACATGGCCAGAGGAGGACTTCTTCAGTTTAGATGCTTACAGCTGTAAGGACTTTGACCCAATGGTGGCATTTGAGTTCACAGTAAAGTGGTTTAAGGTGAAGTATGCATCCTTTGTCGATGTTGAGAGGTACATCGGCGGCCCCTGTGTAATAAAGGCCTACGAGTACAAGGACGGTGAACTTGTTGAATGTAAACCCTCAATCGTTAAGTAGTTCAACTACCCTTTTGTAGATTTCTCTTTTTGGGAGGCCTGTTACTTTAGAGGCCTCCTTTGAGACCTCCTTTGCAGAAAGCCCCTTTTTGAGAAACTCCAAGATTACTTCATCCAAATCTTTTTCCTCCTTTTCTACTTTTTGAGGAGGAAAGATGAGAACAAATTCTCCCTTAAGCTTTCCTTTTTCTTTTAGTTCCCTTAGAATTTCCTTAGGTTTTCCCCTTAAAAACTCCTCGTTGACCTTTGTTATTTCCCTGTAAACCCCCATTTCAATTTCAGGGTAAATTTCAGAAATTAGACCTAAAGTTCTCTCCAACCTATGGGGTGATTCGTAGAAAACAGAAGTAAAGTGTTTTCCAATAAACTCCTCTAAGGTTTCTCTTAGAGCTCCCTCTTTCCTCGGAAGAAATCCACCGAAGAAGAACTTATCCGTTGGGAATCCAGAGGCAGAAAGTGCAGCAATAAGTGCTGAAGGCCCTGGAACGGGAACTACATCTATTCCCTCTCTCCTTGCAAGAGAGACAATCCTATATCCAGGGTCACTTATACAGGGCGTTCCGGCATCTGAAACGAGAGCAACACTCCTTCCCCTTTTCAACTCCTCAATTAAATCCTTAGCTCTCCTTTCCTCGTTGTGCTCATGGTATGAAACGAGCTTTTTTCCCTTAATCCCATAATAGTTCAAAAGCTTTAAAGTCCTCCTGGTATCCTCACAGGCTATTAAATCAACCTCCTTTAAAATCCTAAGTGCCCTTAGTGTAATATCCTCTAAGTTTCCTATGGGAGTAGCAACAACAAACAGCTTTCCTATCCCCTTACTGCTATGCATTCAACCTCCAGGAGAGCTCCCAACGGAAGTTCGCTGACACCTACAACAACCCTCGTAGGCTTAACAGGACAGCTCTTAAAGAAATCCTCGTATATTTTGTTAAATTTCGAAAAGTTTTCTAAGTTCTTCATATAGACGGTAACCCTCACAATACTGCACCTGCTTCCCCCTCCTGTCTCAACTATCGAAATTAGATTTTTTAAAGCCTGTTTTGACTGCTCCTCAAATGACTCTAAGAGCTTTCCAGTTTCAGGGTCTATTCCCAACTGTCCCGAAACAAAGATGAAGTTTCCGTACAGGATGCCCTGTGAATAGGAGGCTACGGGTTTTGGAGCTCTCTCCGTTTCTATCCGCTTCATGCGACTCCTCCAAATTTAGAAAGTAGTGTTGAAGTTCAGAAAGAAGGTGGACACCCTAAAATAAGATTTGAACTCCAACAAAAGGAGGTGTCCACCAATGAAACAATTAAAGAAATTCAAAGGAGCATCCCTGCACATATCAAATACACCCTTCAAAAAAACAATCAAAAGAGGAACGAAAATCAAAACAAAACTCGACCTAACAAAAGACCCAAACGTGAGAAAAAGACTTAAATGGATTCAACACTACGAAAAACACCAAAATGCAAGACTAACCTGCAGATACTTCGGAATAAGTCCAACTACCTTCTACAAATGGAAAAATAGATACAAAAAGTACGGTTTAGAAGGCCTCAAAGACAGAAACAAAAGACCCCACAGAGTAAGACAACCTCAGAT
>NZ_FXTM01000038.1 GCF_900182585.1 Balnearium lithotrophicum
AACTTTTACAACTTCGTTAGGCCTCATCAAGGTCTTGGTTATAAGACTCCAGTAGAGAAGTTTGAGGAATATATTAAAAAACTCCAGGGTGTCCACCATGTATTGAACGAGAACACCCCTGAGAAAGCAGACTTTAAGGGGAGAACCGTTCTCCACTATGCAGTTGAATCGGAGAACCTTACTCTCGTTAAGCAGTTCTACTTTCTAAAGGACATCCCCGACAAGGAGGGAGTTTATCCGATTCACATAGCCGTAGAGAAGGGAAGTTACGAAATTGTCTCCTTCCTTCTTGAAGTTGGAGCATCTCCAAATGTGAAGGACAAACTCGGAAAAACTCCTCTTCACTATGCAGCTGTCTTAGGGGACCTTAAGATTTCAAAACTTCTTGTTGAAAAAGGGGCAAATCCCTTAGAGCAGGACAAGTTGGGTAAAACCCCACTACACTACGCCCTTGCAAACGAATACAGAGAGCTCTTTGATTTCCTACTATCCCACGTCGAAAATGTCGATTTTAGGGACGTAGAGGGAAAGACCCTTCTCCACGAAGCTGCCGCTCTAAACGAACCGTCTCTGGTCAACTACCTTATTGAGGAGAAGGGATTCAATCCCAATACAGTGGATAAGGAGGGCAGGACGCCGTTACACTATGCGGCAATGAAAGGCTCAACCGAGGCTGCCGAGGTATTGATAAAACACGGGGCTGATATTGATGCCAGGGATAAGTTTGGTGGAGCTCCAATCCACTACGCAGCCGCCAACAATGCTGTTAATGTAATGGAGCTTCTTCTGAATCTCGGTGCAAATATAGAGGAGAGGAACAATTTTGGAAGGACTCCCCTTGCCTATGCGGTTATAAATGGGGCTGAAAAGTCTATAGAGTATTTGATACAGAAAGGGGCAAATGTAGATGTAAAGGATAACTCAGGAAAAACTCTCCTTCACTATGCAGTTGAAAAGGGAGATGTGGAACTAACAGGGAAACTCTGTAGGGCAGGAGCTGACCCAAACGTTACAGATGAAACCGGAGTAGCCCCAATTCATGTCGCAGCTGAGTTTAACCAGCCTAAGATAGTAGAGGCCCTTTTAGAGTGTAATGCAGACATCAACATACCTGATAAAAACGGCAGAACTCCTCTCCACTATGCAGCAATGAAAAATTCAACCGAAACTGCCGAGGTTCTGATAAAACACGGGGCCGATATCGATGCTAGGGATAAGTTTGGTGGAGCTCCAATCCACTACGCAGCTGCCAACAACGCTGTTGATATCCTAAAGCTCCTCGTTGAAAACGGGGGTAGTCCAGAGGTTAGAAACGAGTATGGAAAAACGCCTCTTCACTATGCTGCGATTAAGGGAGCTCTTGAAGCAGTGAAATTTCTGATAGAAACCGATGCTGACGTCAACGTTAAGGATAATACTGGAAAAACGCCTCTTCACTATGCAGTTGAGTCAAGAAATCCGGCTCTCGTAAAACTTCTTTTGGAAAGTGGAGCAGACCCTGAAGTTAGGGATAACAACAAGGAAACACCTTTAGAACTTGCAGTTAAACTTGATGCTGTAGAGATTCTGAAAGTTTTTCATGATAAAGGAGTAAACTTTAACATTAAGGGAGAGAAGGGAGAAACCCTTCTCCACACTGCAGCACTTAACGGTTCTATGGGTAGTATTCAATTTTTAATCGATGTTGCAGGACTTGATGTAAACAGCAGGGATGACTTTGGTAGGACTCCTCTCATAATGACGACAAAGAAGGATAGAATTGACGTTGCAAAACTCCTGATAGAGAAGGGAGCCCAAAAAATAAAGGACAACTACGGAAAAAATCCTTTACACTTCTGTTCCATCTACAACGCTAAAAATGTAGCATCACTGCTGGTTGAACTTGGGGAGGATGTAAAAGAAAAGGACTTTGTCGGAAAAACGCCCCTTCACTATGCCGCTGTAAGCAACAGTTCAGATGTAGCCGAGATACTACTGAAGGCTGGAGCAAATCCCCTTGAAAAGGACAAAACGGGGAGAACGCCACTCGATGAGGCAGTTGATAGTAAGAAGTTCAAGGTCTTAAAAGTGATAGCGAATTACTTACCGGACAACATCGAATCCGATTGAGCTGTAAAAATCTATTAAAGCCCTGTACCATTCTTCTCCTCTCTTCTTTGAAAGGAGAATTTCTGCAACAGGGCTTCCCTCTTTACAATTTGAAATGAGTTCAAAGTAGCTTTTAAATTTCCCTTTTAGAAATAGCTTTCCCTTATTTCTTCCCTTCAGGGATACTAAACTTGCCTTTTTAAGAACCCTTTTGTAATCCTTTCTGGACTTGGCAAGGAAGTAAAATTTGGCAGATTGTTTGTAGAGAACTTCCCTTTTCTTGAAACTGCGAGCCAATTTCTGAATTAGTTCTTCAGGGGTCTTCGAAGTTAAAACAAAACAGTTATTTAAAGAATCAGCATGCTTTTCTATGAGGGAGGCAATAAGGTATGCTCCTTTTCTACTTTCGCTCTCTTTGTAGTAACTGTAGAGTACGTTGAGAGCTCCCTTAAAGTTTCCGAGTTTATAAAGAGTTAAACCAAACATAATCTTAGCCTTTTCAAAGCCGTACCTTGTGGCTATTCCGTAGTAGTAAAGAGCTGCATCGTATATACCGTTCCTGTAAAAGTAGTTTCCCAAATAGAGGTAGATGAGTGGATGTTTTTTTGCCAATGACTCAAGCTCGTTAAGTTGCTCTTTAGAAATGTAACTGGTGACGAGAAAGAAATCCTCCGTAATAAATCCATTCTCCAAAGCCTTTAGGAACCAGTAGGATGCCAACTTTCTGTTGCCAATCGATTTATAGGCCTTCCCCAAGTAAAAGGCTGCCCTTTTTATTTTCTTTCTGTACGCACTTTCAAGTGGAGGTATTGCCTCTTCGTAATTCTTGCTTTTTAATTCTGCGAGGCCGTAACAGAAGTAACCCTCGGGAAATCCCCTTCTTGAGTATTCTTTGGATTCTTCTATAAGTTTATTGACATTTTCTATTTTCCCTGAGAGACATTTATCCATTTCCATTGGGATACAAGAGGAAAAAAACAGTGAGAAAATAGCAAGGAGAAGAATTACCATTTCCTCCCGACCTTGAACTTCAATCTGTACTTTGCTGACCTATCGGCAAAGGCACTTCCCGGGAAAAAAATACCTCCACCAACATCTATTCTAAACTTTCTATAATTTATGGAGTTTGAAAGTCCAATGCTAATTCCTAAAAATTTCCCTCTCTTTTTAAAAACCTTGTCGTTTACAATGGCCCATTTGCCGTTTTGTGATGTGTATGTATTTACCGTTAAACCAAAATTCTGTTTGTTTACTTTTATAAAAAACCTATTGATGTTCAACGGGTCTAAGTTAAGGAAAAAGTCATAATTGCTTTCAGAGAGGATTCTTCCCTTTGAGGTAAGAGGATAGGGGAGATTCCTGTCCACCGATAGGCCAGACTCAATACTATCTCCTTTAAAGCCAACTGTTGCTAAATAACCACCTTTTTCAGAGGAGGCCGTTGAAATGTAGAATTTCTTAAAGAATAAGCTAATGTTTCCCCAAAATCTCCTGTTTAACTTAAAATCCTTAAACGACCTTTTGGATTCATAGAGGGAGTTAGCTGTAAGTATTAAATCTGGGAACATTTTGTACCTTAAGCTTAAAGATGCAAACTTTAAGCCTTCTAAAGATACGTCGTTAGCACCATTTCTAAAGAAATTATCCCCTGCAAACATCTCAAAACTAAGGGGAAAAGGATTGTAGCTCAGTTCGAAACCTGGAGAGGATAAGTCCTCAAACGAGGAAATCCGTCTGAAAACTCCGGCATAGAAGGTATGAAAATTTCTTTTCTTCTCAATTAAAAATTTGTTAATGTAAGGATAAATATGGGATTCTCTGTAGTTCATAATGGTAATTCCTAAATCTTTGAAGTTCTCACTCTCTAAAAATAGATTGACTTTTTGAAAATTAAGATTTCCGAAGGAAAAGTCTCCTTTAAAGGAAAAGTTAATATTTCTCTTTTCCTTCTTTATTCTTGTTTCTGGAAAGTTAAATCTGGTAAATTTTATCGGCGATGGAATGTAAAGCTTGGAGGTTTTCTTTAAAATTTCCCTTACACTAACTTTTTTTTCTTCTGAGTTTGTACTTATTTTTTTTAATTTTACTGAGGATTTTCTCAAATTACTTTTATGCGGCAAAACCCATCTTGAAGGAATTAAATAGCATGTTCTCAGAAAGGAGTTTCTGTATTCTTTCTTTAATTTTCTATAGAAAACTTTTGCTGTTCTCTTCTTTTTCCAAAATCCTACTCTAAGAGTGAAATAGTTAGAAATTTTCTCTATCCTAACGTAAGGATAGCTCTTCAACAATTCCCTATAGGTTTCTTTTAGTTTGTGACTAAGTTTATGGTTTGAGGATATCTGGATACAGTAGTAAGTTTCCCTCTTTCCAGCTAATGCTACGGAGGTTAAAACTAAAAAGATGATTAGAAATCGAATCATACCTTTTTAGCGACAGTCTCTTCCTTTTTAATAAGAACTTCTATTAAATCCTTAAAACGACAGAATCTTAAAGCTATGTCAAGTTTACCACTTCCCCCTATTTTTGAAAGAATTGAGTTTATATAGTACTTAACAGTCTGCTCGGAAACATCAAGTTCCCTTGCTATTTCCTTGTTAATTTTTCCCTGAAGTATAAACCATATAATCTTTAATTCTTTGGGAGAAAAGTTGGTTCCTACTTTATAAACGAGCGATTGGTGGAGGAGACTTCTCCTTATCCAGATTTCACCCCTATCAACACAGACAAGAGCTTTGTAGAGGGTATCAGGTTTCATATTTTCATCAATAATACCCTTAATGGAGGGAAGTAAGTTGAGGAGAATTAAAATTTCGTTGCTCTTTAAGGTATAGTTTAAAAGAACTACTTTTTCGTTCTGGGAGTCCAATATAGCTTCCGTTTGGTTAAATAAAAAACAAACATCGCTCAATAGAATATCAGCTTCATTCATGTTATTAATAAATTGAATCTCGGAAGAGGGGATTTGATTTATGTACAGCGCTACAAGTTCTTTTATGAATTGGTGGTCTATACCCAAAAATACTTTTATTCCATCCTTTACCATACGAGCTCCACTCCCAAGAAGTAACCCTTTGTCGATAGGTCAAGATTTATGTCATTTATATCCTTAAGTTTTTTTCTTTCGTAAACCCAACCCCCGTTTAGTGATAACTGGTCGTTAATAAAATATTTGACTCCTACTAAAAATAAGTTGGCTTTATTCTTTGACAAGCTTATGTTCTCGTTCAATACATGGTGGACACCCTGGAGTTTTTTAATATATTCCTCAAACTTCTCTACTGGAGTCTTATAACCAAGACCTTGATGAGGC
>NZ_FXTM01000039.1:0-3222 GCF_900182585.1 Balnearium lithotrophicum
AAATAAAAAAGCCTGGCACCGCCCTACTTTCCCACCCGCTCCCGCGGGCAGTATCATCGGCGCTGGCGGGCTTAACTACCGAGTTCGGAATGGGATCGGGTGTTTCCCCGCCGCTATGGGCACCAGGCTTTGTATTACAAGGTCATATTCAACTGTCTATCCTTGACAGCAGAATAAGGGAACCAGGACCTGAGACTGTTAAAGGCCGAGGCTCTCGGCCGATTAGTACCGCTCAGCTCCACCCGTTACCGGGCTTCCACCTGCGGCCTATCAACCTGGTAGTCTCCCAGGGGCCTTACCGGCTTAAAGCCGAGGGAGGCCTAATCTTGGGGTGGGCTTCCCGCTTAGATGCCTTCAGCGGTTATCCCGTGGACACATGGCTACCCAGCGGTGCGGCTGGCACCACAGCTGGTACACCAGAGGTGTCCCCACTCCGGTCCTCTCGTACTAGGAGCAGCTCCCCTCAAGCCTCCTACGCCCGTGGCGGATAGGGACCGAACTGTCTCACGACGTTCTGAACCCAGCTCGCGTGCCCCTTTAATGGGCGAACAGCCCAACCCTTGGGACCTGCTTCAGCCCCAGGATGGGACGAGCCGACATCGAGGTGCCAAACCGGTCCGTCGATGTGAGCTCTCGGGACCGATCAGCCTGTTATCCCCGGAGTAGCTTTTATCCGTTGATCGATGGCCCTTCCACTCGGGACCACCGGGTCACTAGGCCCTGGTTTCCCACCTGCTCGACCTGTCGGTCTCGCAGTCAAGCCCCCTTATGCCCTTGCACTCTACGCGCGATTGCCGACCGCGCTGAGGGGACCTTTGGGCGCCTCCGTTACCTTTTAGGAGGCGACCGCCCCAGTCAAACTGCCCACCTGACACTGTCCCCGGGCACGGTTCAGTGCCCTAGGTTAGTGCCTCAGCCTGACCAGGGTGGTATCTCACCGGCGCCTCCACCCCCGCCGGAGCGGGGGCTTCCCAGGCTCCCACCTATCCTGCGCAGGCCAGACCAAGACACAATGCCAGGCTGCAGTAAAGCTTCACGGGGTCTTTCCGTCCTGCCACGGGTACAGGGCATCTTCACCCTGACTACAATTTCGCCGGGACCCTCCGCGAGACAGTGCGGCAGTCGTTGGACCATTCATGCAGGTCGGAACTTACCCGACAAGGAATTTCGCTACCTTAGGACCGTTATAGTTACGGCCGCCGTTTACCGGGGCTTCGGTTCGGGGCTTGCACCCCTCCCCTTAACCTTCCGGCACTGGGCAGGTTGCAGTCCCCATACATCCTCTTACGAGTTTGCGGAGACCTGTGTTTTTGGTAAACAGTCGCCACCGCCTATTCTCTGCGGCCCCGGAGAGCTTCGGGAGCAAGTCCCTAGACCCTCCAGGGCACCCCTTCTCCCGCAGTTACGGGGTCAATTTGCCGAGTTCCTTACGGAGGGTTCCCCCGAACGCCTTGGTGCTTTTACACCCGCCCACCTGTGTCGGTTTGCGGTACGGTCACTCCGGCTTCACAGCTTAGGGGTTCTTTCTTGGCAGTGTGGAGTCACCCACTTCGGCTCCCAAAGGAGCCTCCCCATCAGTTCTCGGGGTTAACGAGGGCGCGGATTTGCCTACGCCCTCCCCCTACTACCTTGGCCCGGGACGACCAACGCCCGGGATGGGCTATCCTCCTGCGTCACCCCCATCGCTCCACCGGAGTGGCGCGGGAATGTTGACCCGCTTCCCATCGGCTACGCCTTTCGGCCTCGCCTTAGGGGCCGGCTAACCCAGGGCGGACTTGCCTTCCCCTGGAAACCTTGGGCTTTCGGCGGGAAGGCTTCTCACCTTCCTTATCGCCTACTCATGCCAGGATTTTCACTTCCCTGCAGTCCACCGCACCTTTCGGTGCGACTTCAACCCGCAGGGAACGCTCCCCTACCGCTCGCCAAATGGCGAACCCGCAGCTTCGGTGGGTGGCTTGAGCCCCGCTACATTTTCGGCGCACGCTCGCTCGACCAGTGAGCTGTTACGCACTCTTTAAAGGATGGCTGCCTCTAAGCCAACCTCCTGGCTGTCTTAGCGAGCGCACTTCCTTTACCACTTAGCCACCACTTGGGGACCTTAGCTGGCGGTCTGGGCTGTTTCCCTCTCGTCCACGGAGCTTATCCCCCGCAGACTGACTCCCACGGAGCATCTGCCGGCATTCGGAGTTTGGCGGGGTTCGGTACCCCTTTCGGGGCCCTAGCCCCACCAGTAGCTCTACCTCCGGCAGACTCATCCGTGAGGCTAGCCTTAAAGCTATTTCGGGGAGAACCAGCTATCTCCGTACTCGATTAGCTTTTCACTCCTACCCACAGCTCATCCCCCAGTTTTTCAGCACTGGTGGGTTCGGTCCTCCATCCGGTGTTACCCGGACTTCAACCTGGCCATGGGTAGATCGTACGGTTTCGGGTCTACTCCCGGCGACTAAGCGCCCTATTCGGACTCGGTTTCCCTACGGCTCCGCCTTTCGGCTTAGCCTCGCCGCCGAGAGTAACTCCCTGGCCCATTACGCAAAAGGTACGCCGTCAGGGAGCAAAGCTCCCCTCCGACCGCTTGTAGGCACACGGTTTCAGGTTCTATTTCACTCCCCTACCCGGGGTTCTTTTCACCTTTCCCTCACGGTACTATGCGCTATCGGTCGCCAGCGAGTACTTAGCCTTGGAGGGTGGTCCCCCCTGATTCCCGCAGGATTCCTCGTGTCCCGCGGTACTTGGGATCGTACCCCAGGGAGAGGTTCGAGTTTCGCCTACGGGGCTATCACCCTCTACGGCTGGCCTTTCCAGACCATTCGGCTACCCGAACCTTTTGTAACTCCCCGAGGAGTCCGCAGCCTCCTCCAGGTACGTCCCGCTACCCCAGATGGGCAACGCCTGCGGGCTTTGACACCCATCCGGTTTGGGCTGATCCCCTTTCGCTCGCCGCTACTCAGGGAGTCTCGTTTGATTTCCTTTCCTCCCCCTACTGAGATGTTTCAGTTCGGGGGGTCTCGCCTCCGGCATAAGCCGGATGACAGGCTTTCTGCCTGCCGGGTTTCCCCATTCGGGCATCCCCGGGTCATCAGCTGTTTGCGCCTCGCCGGGGCTTTTCGCAGCTTACCACGCCCTTCATCGCCTGCTGGCGCCAAGGCATCCACCGTGTGCCCTTAGCACCTCGGCCTATTACTGCCTCAGTCCTGGTTCCCTTATTCTACTGTCAAAGAACTA
>NZ_FXTM01000039.1:3393-5393 GCF_900182585.1 Balnearium lithotrophicum
CCTTTAACAAGAGGATAAGGGACACGCACCCTGAATCTTTCCAGGGGTGAGACCTGCTCACCCCTTCTCCATAAAAGGAGGTGATCCAGCCGCAGGTTCTCCTACGGCTACCTTGTTACGACTTCACCCCAGTCACCAGCCCTACCTTCGGCCCCTGCCTCCCCCTTTCGGGGGTTAGCCCGGGGACTTCTGGTAGAACCAGCTTCCGGGGTGTGACGGGCGGTGAGTACAAGGCCCGGGAACGTATTCACGGCCGTGTGGCTGACCGGCCGTTACTAGCGATTCCAGCTTCATGCAGTCGAGTTGCAGCCTGCAATCCGAACTGGGACCGGGTTTGAGGGATTTGCTCCGCCTCGCGGCTTCGCTTCCCACTGTCCCGGCCATTGTAGCACGTGTGTAGCCCAGGGCGTAAGGGGCATACTGACCTGACGTCATCCCCTCCTTCCTCCGGCTTATCGCCGGCAGTCCCCTTAGTGTGCCCGGCGTTACCCGCTGGCAACTAAGGGCAGGGGTTGCGCTCGTTGCGGGACTTAACCCAACACCTCACGGCACGAGCTGACGACGGCCATGTACCACCTGTGCTGGGTGTGCCGCCCGAAGGCGGCAACGACCCTGCCTTTCGGCAGGGCTACCCCCAGCATGTCAAGCCCTGGTAAGGTTCTTCGCGTAGCATTGAATTAAACCACATGCTCCACCGCTTGTGCGGGCCCCCGTCTATTCCTTTGAGTTTCAGCCTTGCGGCCGTACTCCCCAGGCGGGGTGCTTAACGCGTTAGCTTCGGCACTGACCACTTATGTGGCCAACGCCCAGCACCCATCGTTTACAGCGTGGACTACCCGGGTATCTAATCCGGTTCGCTCCCCACGCTTTCGCGCCTCAGCGTCGGTACCGTCCTCGCCGGCCGCCTTCGCCACCGGTGTTCCTCCCGATATCTACGCATTTCACCGCTACACCGGGAATTCCGCCGACGTCTTCCGGACCCTAGGCCTGCAGTATCAGAGGCAATTCCCCGGTTGAGCCGGGGGCTTTCACCTCTGACTTACAGGCCCGCCTACGCGCACTTTACGCCCAGTAATTTCGCGCAACGCTCGGGACCTACGTATTACCGCGGCTGCTGGCACGTAGTTAGCCGTCCCTTCCTCTCCGGGTACCGTCACGGCCTCGGGCTATTAACCCGAGGTCGCATCGTCCCCGGCGACAGGAGTTTACACCCCGAAGGGCTTCATCCTCCACTCGGCGTCGCTGGGTCAGGCTTGCGCCCATTGCCCAAGATTCCCCACTGCTGCCTCCCGTAGGAGTCCGGGCCGTGTCTCAGTCCCGGTGTGGCCGACCACCCTCTCAGGCCGGCTACCCGTCGTAGGCTTGGTGAGCCGTTACCTCACCAACTACCTGATGGGACGCGAGCCCATCCCGAGGCGGCAGCATGCAGAGCAGAGGCCGCCTTTACACACGTCCCATGCGGGACGTGCGCTTATGGGGTATTAGCCCGGGTTTCCCCGGGTTATCCCCCTCCTCGGGGTAGGTTGCTCACGCGTTACTCACCCGTTCGCCGGTCGCCAGCACCGGTTCCCGAAGGAACCGGCCTGCTGCCCCACGACTTGCATGTGTTAGGCACGCCGACAGCGTTCGCGCTGAGCCAGGATCAAACTCTCCAGCTAAATATGGAAAGTATTGATTGGCTCAGTTATATGGAATGTTCGCAAGGCTTAGAGACCTGCGGAACACCTCAATGATAAGCCTTGAAGGCTTGTTTTGCAGCGTTCGCAGGGTGCGTGTCCCTTATTCTCCTGTCAAAGAGCTTTTCTTGATGCGCGATGATTAAATTTAAGCCTCTCTCACTCTCTTGTCAACCCTTCTGGGGAGGATTTTGTGTTCCTCCTCCTTCCCCTTCAGGGTTGGAGAGGCTTATTCAGTTGTCTCAAAGAGCGGTTGGATAATATAGACTCCTTTTCCCTCCTGTCAACCCTTTGTTCTCGTTCAATACATGGTGGACACCCTGG
>NZ_FXTM01000040.1 GCF_900182585.1 Balnearium lithotrophicum
TTTGAATTTCTTTAATTGTTTCATTGGTGGACACCTCCTTTTGTTGGAGTTCAAATCTTATTTTAGGGTGTCCACCTTCTTTCTGAACTTCAACAGTATGTTTTCACAGTAAGGAGAGGTTAATGAGCATAAAGGAAAAAATAGTTGAATGGTTAAGGGAATTAATCGATAAAAATAGACAGGTCGAGGTTCTAAGCTTCTATGACGAAGTTCCAATAAGGGTTAAAGTAAAGCCCTTATCAATTGAGAATAAATTTGTACAGTGGGAAATAGACCCAAAATTAAGATTGGCAGTAGAGGATACAGGAAAAATATTTACACAGTTTTTTGATCCAGAATACAAACAAAAGAGAAGTCTCGAAGGTAACGTTATCTATTTCAATAATAAATTCTTAGAAACTGATATGTTAAATATCTCTACTGACCCAAGGCTTTCAAGGAAAATTCTCCGTGTGAAAATTTCCGATTCCTGTCCCGTAGAGGTCTTCATAGTTAACAATGGAAGGAAGGAAAAGGTTAAAGCATGGGATATCTCCGAAGACGGTATAGGCCTAATACTCCCAAAAAACTGTGTTGATTACAATGAAAAAATTAATCTTGAACTAATTTTTCCTTTTGGAAGGATAAAAACTCAAGGAATAGTTGTTTCTAAACAGCCTTTTCAAGATGGGGAAAAGGTCGGTTTATTTTTCCCTAACTTATCACCAAAGGAGAAGGACCTGATATACAGATACATAATGAAAAGGCAGAAAGAGATACTCAAAACAATTCGTCTGTTAACGGAGTAGACATGGAACTACGAGATTTGATTGGGAGTTTAAAAAGTTTGCTGGAAAAGGAAAAGGAAATATTGATTGAATTTCCAATTAAAAATGTAGATGAATTTATGGAAATTCAAGAAAAGAAAAGGCAACTGCTTTTAGAGATTTCTAAATATTCAAAAGAAGAGCTCTCTTCCTTTCAAGAGGAGATTCTAAAAATCTCAGAGTTGAACTCTACCATTTCTGCACTTTTAATGAACCACATATCCTTCTTTGAGGAATTTGAGAAAGAACTGTTTGGAGAAAAGTTGACTTACAGAGAAAGTGAAAAAAAACAAAATCTCTTTAACGGTAGAGTCTAAATTTCAAAGTTTTTTTGCGATAATTAGTATTAGATAACTTAGGAGGAAATTATGGCTCTCTTTGGAGCTCTCTCTATAGCAAGCCAGGCTCTACTTTCACAGCAAATAGGAGTTAAAACAACAAACAGAAACATTAACAACGTCTACACTGACGGATATTCAAGGGAGGTTCCCATCCTTTCAGATTCACCTGCAGCTGGTGTTAAAGTAGAGGATATAAGGAGAGTTTTCAATAAAGCTTATTTCAAAAGACTCCTATCAAACAGTGGGGAGTATCAAAACTTAGAAACCTACAGAAATGTTCTGGAGCAAGTAGAGAGCGTATTTAACGATCAAATGGGAAGCGGCTTGTCAGAAGCTCTTAATGATTTTTTCAATTCCATGCACGACATTGCAGTTAAACCCGATGACTTAGCTGCAAGGGCCAATTTTCTTTCAGTTACAAAGACACTGGTTGGTAGAATCAGGGATTCTTACTCCTCTCTGGAGGAGATAAAAACGACAACTGAAGGACAGTTGAGGGATACCATAAATGAACTTAACCGGTTATCAGATAAGTTAAGGGATATTAATAAAAGTATGCTTCTGTACAAGGATACTCCCGACAGATTAAATCAGTACTTGGATGAGAGGGATAGAACTCTCAAGGAAATATCAAAACTCATTGATGTTAAGGTTGTTTACCTTCCCGATGAAAGGGTAAGGGTATACACGGCTAAAGGAGTTCCTCTCGTTTTAGAAACGAAGAGTTTTAACGTTTCGTACGAAAATTCAAAAATCTCTGTGAATGGTATAGATATAACAAAAGAATTACAAAAAGGGAAAATTTCTGGTTTGGCAAAAGGCATTGAACAGGTAGAGAACTACATGGAGAAGTTAAATTTACTTGTATCAACCTTTGCTGAGAAGATAAATCTGCAACACGAAGCAGGTTATGACCTTTACGGAAATACGGGAATAAAACTATTTAAATCGGACAACGGAAATCCAATCGATGCATCCAACATTACCTTAGCTTTTGATGACCCTAAGAAAGTTGCAGCGGCTTCCGACTCAAACTACCTTAGTTCAGATAACACAAATATTAAAGCTTTGATAGATTTGGGAAATCAGAAATACTCCGAACTTTCGAACCTCAGTTTCTCCGAGTACTACGGAACAGAAATAGTATCTTCAATAGGTTCTGACGTTAAGGAAGTTAAGGACTTGGTAAAAAGTTCCAAGTTTAGACTGGATGCTATAGAGGAAAAAGTCAAGGAATTCTCAAGTGTAAATATTGATGAGGAACTCATAAACTTAACAAAGTACCAAAGAGCCTACCAAGCTGCTGCACGTATAGTAACTGTTACTGATGAACTGCTTCAAACAATCTTAAGCATGAAGAGGTAAAAAATGAGAGTAACAAATCAGGAGCTCTTTGATATTCTACTTAAGTACGATAGATTGAGGAATTCTCAACTGAAAAGGGCAACTGAGGAGCTGTCTTCGGGTAAATCCCTCCTTTCCCCTTCCGATAATCCTGTTGACTTTGCAAGAAAACTTAGGTTTCAAAAGTTTATAGATAGCATTAAGAGGTTTAACAGGAACATTGATTTAACCAATTCAGTACTCAGCACAGGAGAAACCGCTTTAAACTCTGCCATAAACGTCTTGCAAGAAGCAAGAGTAAAAATAGTTCAGGTTCTCAATACCGGAACTCTCAACGGAGACGATGCAAAAGTTCTGGCAGATTACTTTAGAAAAGTGGCATCTTACGTAGTAAACATGGGAAATACTCGTGTAGGAGACTCTTATCTATTTGGTGGAGTCAAAACTCAATCCCTGCCCTTTAATAGCGATGGAACTTACAACGGAGAAACAGTTGAGACTACAGTGCCTGTTGCAAGTGGTGTTGAAGTGAACACAAACTTTAACGGTTCAGAATACTTTGGGGTTAATAGAGTTTCCAACAAAATAACAGTTGTTGAAGTTCTGAATAAAATAGCGGATATTTTGGAAAGTGGAGATTTATCACAACTTCACACCGTAACGTTAGACGTAGATTTGGGGGACGGCGTTCAAACGTTAAAACTTTTAGATGCCTTTGACAAAGGACTTTCAAAAATTATGGCCTATAGGTCTATACTTGGAAGTAAGGAAAAGATTGTTGAGGATTTAAAGAGCCAAAATGAGGCAATAGCTCTCCACTTTAAGGAACTCCAGTCAAAAATAGAGGATGCAGACTACTCCAGCGTAATTTCTGAGTACGAGAAGGCCAAAACGGCCTATCAGGCTCTTCTTGCATCGATAAATCAAACTCAGAACCTATCACTTTTAAACTACTTTGTTAAATAATGGCTCTTTTCAGCTGTTACGTAGATGTAGAGAGGTTTTTAGGAGAGTCCGTTAAGGAGTTAGTTCACTTTTTAATATGCCTCAGAAAGAAAGAAAGAATTTCTGTAATTTTGCAAATAGCCAAGTTCTTCCAGTACGTTGACCACCTTAAACAGTTCTACAAGTTTAAATCAGAAAAAAAGGAGGAATTCTTCTCCTCTCTGCCAATTTCAAGAACGGAGAAGGAGATACTCTGGAAACTTTTGGAGAACTTTTACTTGAAACACTCTGAAAACTCCTCAGGAAAACCTATTCCTCAAGATGACCTAATAGCCTTAAGAAAGGGAAGGCTCTTTGAGGAGCTCGTTTTCCACTTAGGTCCCATTAAAAAAGAAAAAGTTGACCTCCTTTCAATGCACTGTCAACCTATGGTTAACAGGGAGAGGGTAAAAATCTACTGTAGGGGGAAGGAGCTCTCTGGAAAAAACATAGATGTGGCATTCTGGGGAAGGAACTACGTTGAGGGTTATGAGTGTAAGGGAAACGTTGAGTTCTTCATAAAGTTAGGATTGAGTGGTAGCGAGAAGGCTAAAAAGGTTAGAGAAAAGATTCTCTATTTGAACCAGCTTGCGTATACGTTAAAAAGACACTTTGAAACAAAAATATACCTTGCAAGTTTCGCTCCAGAGATAGACTTAGAATGGTGCAGGAAAACTGCCCTTGAGTGGGTTAGGGAGTGCGGAGCTCCAAAGCTTGACTTTGAAATAATCACAATAGCTGACTTTCTTAAAACGATTAAATAGCTGAAAGTTAGCTAACGTTTTTAGTTAAAAATTATCGTTCCCAGAAATTGGAGTTTTTGGCTAAGTACTTTTTCAGTACCCTTTTCAATTTATCGTAAAAAAGTATATCTTCCTGCCTTTCGATACAGACACTCAATAATAAGAGCAATTGAATCTTTTCCAAAACCTTTTTAAAGTATTTTCAGAAACCCTGGCTATAAAAGATGCCTTTCTAACATTCCAATCCAAATTACGAATCTAGTCTGTAAGAATAACACCTATTACAGGACAATTAGCTGGCAGGGAAACTTTAATAGGAATAATTACCAACTTGTTATTTTCAATTTTTAACTCCCCTTCCGTATCAGGACAGAACCTAATTTTTTTAGCAAACGCTGAAGGAATTCTTACAGCCAAACTGTTTACCCATTTTTGAACTTCCCTATATTGATTTATGTATAAGATACCTTGTAGAAAACAAGGGAGTTTTTTAGAAAACCACATAAGTACTAAAGCCTAAAATCTCAAAACTTTTTGCCTAAGACAGTTTAACTCCATCTTCTGTCTTGTGAAGTTCCTTTTCGAAAGTGCTCAGAGCTTTTATACAAGCCTTTCGTTCCGCATAATCATCACAGTTCTCTCTCAAATTCCTCAAAAGTTTTGCTATACTTGATTTCAAACAGTTTTACGTATTCCTAATAAGCATAAATAAGAACATTCGTATCAAAAAAACTTTTTATCTACTTCTTGCTTCTTCCCTTTAAACTTGAAATCTTTAGTTTTTAGTCTGACACTCTTAAATTTACTGGCTAAATTTGTCAATTTGATGTTCTCGTTCAATACATGGTGGACACCCTGGAGTTTTTTAATATATTCCTCAAACTTCTCTACTGGAGTCTTATAACCAAGACCTTGATGAGGCCTAACGAAGTTGTAAAAGTTTAGATACCTAAATAACTTCCTGTTCATCTCATCAACTGTCGGCTCAGTCCCTTCTATCATCCACAGTTCCTTCTCCACCGTCTGTATGAACCTTTCAACGTGGGAATTGGTCTTGGGAGACCTCGGATAGCTGAAGTAGT
>NZ_FXTM01000041.1 GCF_900182585.1 Balnearium lithotrophicum
CTTTTACAACTTCGTTAGGCCTCATCAAGGTCTTGGTTATAAGACTCCAGTAGAGAAGTTTGAGGAATATATTAAAAAACTCCAGGGTGTCCACCATGTATTGAACGAGAACAAGGAGTTGACAATTTGCAAAACCTTTGCTTATATTCAGCCCGTCAAACTATAATAGGAGGAGTAGTATGCCCACAATCAACCAGTTGGTTAGAAAGGGGCGTGAGAAAAAGGTAAAGCGCTCCAAGTCTCCAGCCCTCCAGGGTAACCCTCAAAAAAGGGGTGTCTGTGTTAGGGTATTTACAACAACTCCAAAGAAGCCTAACTCTGCCCTACGTAAAGTAGCAAGGGTAAGGCTCTCTAACGGTATTGAGGTAACTGCCTACATCCCTGGTATCGGGCACAACCTTCAGGAACACTCAGTTGTTCTCGTAAGGGGTGGAAGGGTTAAGGACCTTCCTGGTGTTCGTTACAAGATTATTAGGGGAGCTCTCGACGCAGCAGGCGTTGAGGGAAGAAGGCAGTCCCGTTCCAAGTATGGAACAAAAAGACCTAAGGAGAAAAAATAATTAGGAGAGGAAGGACATGCCAAGGAAAGGACCAGTTCCACCAAGGGAAATACTCCCAGACCCAGTTTATGGTGACAAACTTGTCGCAAAGTTAATCAACAAAGTAATGAAGGACGGCAAGAAAAGTAAGGCAGAAAAGATTGTCTACGGAGCCTTTGAAATCATTAAGGAAAAGTTGGGTGAGGACCCTCTTAAGGTGTTCCACAAAGCAGTTGAAAATGTAAAACCGATAATGGAAGTACGTCCACGCCGTGTTGGTGGTGCCACATATCAGGTACCAATGGAGGTAAGGCCAGAGAGGCAAATTCACTTAGCTTTAAAGTGGATCGTGGACGCTGCACGTGCTCGTTCTGAGCGCGGAATGGTTAACAAACTCGCAAATGAACTAATCGATGCCTACAACGAAAGGGGTGGTGCCTTCAAGAAGAAGGAGGATACCCACAGAATGGCAGAGGCAAACAAGGCCTTTGCCCACTACAGGTGGTAAGGAACTCTATTTAGGAGGAAAAATTGAGCAAACAACAGGCTTTGATAAAGCAGATTAAGGTTCCTCTTGATAAGGTTAGGAACATAGGAATCATTGCACACATCGATGCTGGTAAGACAACAACAACCGAGCGTATCCTCTACTACACCGGCCGTATCCATAAGATTGGGGAAGTTCACGAAGGTGCGGCCGAAATGGACTGGATGGAGCAGGAAAAGGAAAGGGGTATTACAATTACCTCTGCTACAACAACCTGTTTCTGGAGAAACCACAGGATTAACATCGTTGACACTCCCGGACACGTTGACTTTACTATTGAGGTTGAACGTTCATTAAGGGTTCTTGACGGTGCAGTAACAATACTCTGTTCCGTTGGTGGTGTTCAGCCCCAAACGGAAACCGTTTGGCGTCAGGCAGACAAGTACAGGGTTCCCAGAATTATCTTTGTCAACAAAATGGACAGAATCGGTGCAGATTTCTTCAGAGTTGTTGGCGAAGTTGAGGAAAAGTTAGGGGCAAAGCCCGTTCCTGTTCAGGTTCCTATCGGTGCTGAGGATGAGTTTAAAGGTGTAGTTGACCTCATAACTATGAAGGCAATTATCTGGGAGGAGGAAACGTTAGGTGCTAAGTTCCACTACGAGGAAATACCAGAAGACCTCCTTCCAGTTGCTGAGGAGTGGCGTGAGAAAATGTTAGAAGCCCTCGCGGATATTGATGAAGAAATTATGATGAAGTACCTTGAGGGCGAGGAAATTACAGAGGATGAGATAAAAGCTGCCCTGAGGAAAGGAACGATTGAACTTAAGTTTTTCCCTATGCTCTGCGGTTCTGCATTTAAAAATAAGGGAGTTCAGCCACTCCTTGATGCAGTAGTTGACTACCTTCCATCTCCTCTTGATGTTCCTCCTATCAAAGGAATTAACCCAAAAACGGGAGAGGAGGAGGAAAGACCGGCCTCCTACGATGCTCCTTTTGCAGCTCTTGCATTTAAGATTCTCACTGACCCGTACGTTGGTCAGCTTACATTTGTAAGGGTTTACTCAGGATTAATGGAGTCAGGTTCTTACGTCTACAACGCTACAAGGGATAAAAAGGAAAGGCTTGCAAGAATCCTGCGTATGCACGCAAACAAGAGGGAGGAGATTCCCGTTCTTGGTGCTGGAGATATTGCAGCTGCCGTTGGTTTAAGGGAGACTTACACCGGAGATACTCTCTGTGACCCTGAACACCCAATTCTACTTGAAGCTATGGAGTTTCCAGAGCCTGTTATCTCTGTTGCCGTTGAACCAAAAACAAAGGCAGACCAAGAGAAACTCTCATTAGCTCTTCAGAAACTTGCTAAGGAAGACCCATCCTTTAGGGTTTCAATGGACCATGAGACAGGACAGACAATTATCTCCGGAATGGGAGAGCTCCACCTCGAAATCATCGTTGACCGTTTAAAGCGTGAGTTCAACGTTGATGTTAACGTAGGTAAACCTCAGGTTGCTTACAGGGAAACAATCAAGAAGGAAGTTACATCTGAAGGTAAGTTCATCAAACAGACAGGTGGTAGAGGTCAGTACGGTCACGTATGGCTCAAGATTGAACCCCTTGAACCCGGTAAGGGATTTGAATTCCACGAGACAATCAAGGGTGGAGTTGTTCCGAAGGAGTACATTCCTGCTGTTGAAGCCGGCGTAAAGGAAGCAATGGAGACTGGTGTAGTTGCCGGTTATCCAATGACCGATATCAAGGTTACCCTATTTGATGGTTCTTACCACGAGGTTGACTCCTCAGAGATGGCCTTCAAGATTGCCGGTTCTATAGCGTTTAAGGAAGGTGCTAAGAAGGCAAACCCTGTCCTTTTAGAGCCAATAATGGAGGTTGAAGTCACAACTCCCGAGGAGTTTATGGGAGACGTAATCGGTGACCTCAACAAGCGCCGTGGAAGGGTTCAGGGAATGGAAGCAAGGGGTAACGCTCAAGTGATAAGAGCTCTCGTTCCCCTTGCAGAGATGTTCGGTTATGCAACAGACCTCCGTTCAATGACTCAAGGTCGTGCAACCTACATAATGAAGTTCAGCCACTATGAGGAGGTTCCTCCAAACGTAGCTGAACAGATAATAGGAGAGAGAACTAAGTAATATCTGCCCCCTTAGGGGGCTTTTCCCTTTACTTTTAAAAAAGTTTGCATATAATTCCAGCCTGCAGTATTTGGTCTTTTAAAAACCAATAAGGAACTTTTAGGAGGAAAAGATGGCAAAGGAGAAATTTGAAAGGAAGAAACCCCACAAGAACGTGGGAACGATAGGTCACGTTGACCACGGAAAAACAACCCTCACAGCAGCAAT
>NZ_FXTM01000042.1 GCF_900182585.1 Balnearium lithotrophicum
AGGTCTCCCAAGACCAATGCACATGTTGAAAGGTTCATACAGACGGTGGAGAAGGAACTGTGGATGATAGAAGGGACTGAGCCGACAGTTGATGAGATGAACAGGAAGTTATTTAGGTATCTAAACTTTTACAACTTCGTTAGGCCTCATCAAGGTCTTGGTTATAAGACTCCAGTAGAGAAGTTTGAGGAATATATTAAAAAACTCCAGGGTGTCCACCATGTATTGAACGAGAACAGGAGGTTGACTTTCCCAAAATTTGGCTTATCTCTCTTATCGAGTATCCTTTTTCCCTGAGCTCTCTTGCTTTTTCTTTCAGCCTTTTCCTTTTCAAACTTCTCCTCCTCTTTTTGGGGGAAAGCCCGCAGGAGGCGGGCTCTTTAAAATTCGGGGTTTTTGATTTTTTCCCATTCGTCAATCTTTCTCTTGGCTGTTTCGAGCATCTCTATGAGCTTGGAGGCTTCCTCTGGAGTGAGTTCCTTTGAGGAGGTTTTCCCGAATTCAGATTCCATCAACTGGTGGAGGGAGTTCTTAACGTCTTCTTTTGTCTTTCCTTCTCCTCCGAAAACTTTTGTTGCTAAAGCCCAGATTCTTTTAAGCTCTTTCTTCCCTACCCGCTTCTGTTCCTCCTTCTGCTCTCCCTCTCCATCCTCCTTTTTCTTTTCCTCTTTCTCCTGTCCCTCTTCCTGAGCTTCCTCGTAGGAGTCAACTTCAAGTTCTCCACTGTCCCCATCCACATCATCACTAACGACTTCAAGTCCCCCGACCTCACTTGGAAATGCCTCCCTTAATGCATGGACTAATGCCACCTTCCTTATCATCGTGGCCGGTTTTTCCTTCCACATCGGGAAGGGTTTTCCGTTCCTGTCCCTTCTCATGTACTCGTCAAGTCCTACCTCTACCTTTGCGGGAACCTTCCAGTCTTTTCTGTAGGCTTCTGCCCAGCCCCCTACTAAGGTTTCTCCTTTTAAGACGATGCTCCCTTCCCTGTAGATGAGCTTCCCGTTCCTTTCAACTACAACTCCAGCCCTGTATCCTGCAAACTTTCCGCTTTTCTCTGCCCTTTTCAGGAAGGCATACTTTGAAATAACAACAACCGGTTTCCCGTCTCCGTACTTTTGGAGGTGAATGTCGTAAGGGTTCAGCTTCTGGGATTTGCAGTAGCGGAAGAACTCCTCAACGTCCTCTTCCGTTATGTTGTCTGAGGACACGTTGTATTTCAGGTAGTTCCTTATTTCCTCTTTTGTCCACTCTGTCCCGTCATCTGCAACGTAGATTTTCACTTTATTAGAACTGGATGTCTTTGTTTCCATCGTTTACCTCCTTAAGTTCTTGGTTGGTTTTCTTTGCAGGTCTGATTGAGAGAAACTCTGATTCTGTAACGACGATGAACTTTTCTGCCTTTTCCCCTAACTCCTTTTTCAGGAGCTTTTTATCAACGGTTTCTCTCTTAACTTTCTGAATTCTCAAAACGAACTTTGTTCCAGAGCTTGTAATGACAGACGTTTCCTGAATGTCCTGAGTTACTAACTCTCCAAAGATGGTGTTTCTTATCTCCTGTTTTCTGCTGTTAAGCTCTTGAATTTGAGCTTCTAATTTCTCATACTCATTCATTAGGTCGGTTATGTTTATTGTCTGCTGTTCTTCTACGCCGAGCCCTTCGGGGTTCGGTGCTTTTACGAATTGTCTTACCCCTTCATCACAGTATCCCATCATTCAGCCTCCACTTTCTCGATTTTCACCACGTCGTCGGGTCTAAAGAGATAATCGGGTCTGCCTGTAAAGTTCCCTGTGGCTTCTTCTACTTCAATCTCAAAGCGAACTACTTTCTTTAGTTCTGTGTTTTCTTGAACCTGAAACTTTTTGCATATCCCCTCTATTGTTCCTTCACTGTTGAACTCAACCCTAACCCTATTCCCTACCCAGTAGCTGGCATCTAAGCTCTTCAATCCCTCATACGACTCAATTTTGAACTTTGCTGTTACGCTCCAGTCGTTGAAGTAGATTCCCATTTACTCCTCCTCCAAGACCTTGATTTTCTTTGATGGTTTGAAAACAAATACTTTCCTCCTCCCAATCGTTCCGATTCTTTTCCCGGTTTTCGGGTCAACCATGTCTCTCGGTTTCCTCTCTACTGCGTAGAACTTCCCAAATTCCTTGATTTTGATCTCTTCTCCTGCCTTGACTTTCTCCACAATCAGTTTCAGAAGCTCCTCAAACACCGCCTCGACTACTTCCCGTCTCACCCAGCTCTCTTTCTTGACTCTTTTACCCGCTCTCTCCCTTAGTTCCTTCAAAAGCTCTCCCTTAGTCATCGCTCACCTCCTTTTGAAATGGTTTTATCCTGTAAACCTTTTTAGGCCTCCAGATTTTTCCTCTCATTCCCTTTTTGAGGAACTGAATCTCAATGCTTCCGTCCTCCCTCTCTGTGATTACCTTCTTTGTCCCTTTCCTCAAAAGCCACCCCGCAAACTCTGCAGGATCTGGAGTTATCTCCTTTCCGTAAATCCAGCCCTCCTCGTAGGACAGAACCTCAACCTCTACCAAGTGGGCTGGTTCCCTGCACTTCTCTTTAAGCTCCACTCTCACCGGTAAAAGCATCCTTCACCTCCCTAAATCGGTCTGTATCCTTCGCTTTTCCTTGCTCTCCAGTATCCCAATACCCTTAGATAATCCCTGTTCCTTAAATACTCCCCGCTTGTGAAGAACCTCTTGATTTCCTCTATGAAGGCCAGCATGTCTTCGAGTCTAAAGTCCTCTTGACCTATGTTTGTTGAAGTTCAGAAAGAAGGTGGACACCCTAAAATAAGATTTAAACTCCAACAAAAGGAGGTGTCCACCAATGAAACAATTAAAGAAATTCAAAGGAACATCCCTGCACATATCAAATACACCCTTCAAAAAAACAATCAAAAGAGGAACGAAAATCAAAACCAAACTCGACCTAACAAAAGACCCAAACGTGAGAAAAAGACTTAAATGGATTCAACACTACGAAAAACACCAAAATGCAAGACTAACCTGCAGATACTTCGGAATAAGTCCAACTACCTTCTACAAATGGAAAAATAGATACAAAAAGTACGGTTTAGAAGGCCTCAAAGACAGAAACAAAAGACCCCACAGAGTAAGACAACCTCAGATAGAACCAGAACTTGAATTCCTCATAATCACAGTGAGGGAAAAATTCCCTACCTGGAGCAAAGAAAAAATATCAGTCTTTATAGAAAAATACCTCGATATAAAAGTCTCTCCTTCAACCATCTACAGAGTTTTAAAGAGAAACAATCTGATAGAAAGAACCAGAAAACTCACATGGAACTTTAAGAAAAGAAA
>NZ_FXTM01000043.1 GCF_900182585.1 Balnearium lithotrophicum
AAAATTAAAAATCCCCCTCTAGAAAAAAACAGCTAAAGTCTACTCATTTGTCTATATCTTATAACAGCTCGAACAATTAAAATTAAACAAAGAATTAAAAAAAATGAACAAAGAGATATAAAAAAATAAACAGAAATATGTCCTAAAAGCTCAACAGGATTTGAGTCATCCATAGAAACTAAAATCAAAAAGATCAAAACTGATAAGAAACTTGCAATAGCAAGCACTTTATCCTCCTAAACCAAATTAGTTCCAACTAGAATTAAATAAATTCAATCAAATTAACAAAATCAAGACCAAAACCGAATTTTCAAGAACTTCATAAGATACTAAAAAATATTAATAATCTAATTTTAATTAGATTTAAAATCCCAAAAAACACCTACAACCTTAGGACAAAAAATTTTCGCGCGCGCCTTACGACAGAGAATACAGAAAACCTAAGAAAATCAAGAAAAAACTTGAAAAAAAAATTTCACCAAACGGTATAACCTACTAAAGTAGGGGAGGGATTATATCAATAGAAAGTTCACACTTTATTTTCTGAAGCCATTGTAAGACAAGAATTTATTTAAATAGGTATCCGTAAGTTTTGTATAAATTTCGACGAGAAATTCCCAACATTTCGGCAATCTCAGATTTGCTGTAGCCTTTAGAAATCAAGCGCTTAATATGTTCTTCTTTTTCTTTTTTTCTTTCTTCTGCATATATGGACCTGATTTTCCTTGCTAATCTCAAATGCTCCTCTCTCGTCCTTCCATTTCTTTTATTCGGTCTATACTCCCAACCAAATAGGCTACAAAGGTATTTCCAACTTGCCCTTACATATTTGGGATTATAGCCCTTGTGGAACGCCTCGTATGCCTCCTGTATGTCAAAGCCTATATGTAAATTCCTATCCATCATATCTTCATAAACCATCTCTATTGTTTCTACAGCTTCCTCGTAAGGAACTTCCCTTCTGCATTTATAGGACACTATTCCCAAAGCAAAAAATGAATTCTGCCTTCTTCCCAGTATAGGAGGATTGAAAAATAGCTTCCTCAATACCCACTCAAAAAAAGCTCTCCTACCATTAGGTAAGACAAGGAGTTTCGCCTTTTTTTTTGAATTCTTCTCCTGTTTCTTCTTCTCTTTCTTCGGCTTTATCTCAAATAGTTTCATCAACTCCTCAAGGTTATAAGGCTCACGAACTCTAAATCCTCTCGCTGTTGTATTTATTTTAGTAAGAAATCCCGGGAACCTATAAGGATGTACTACCGGATGCTTATCTACATCTAAAATCGACGAGAACTTCTCCTGTATGGCTCTATTTAGGCTATTAACACTCCATCTTAAACCCTTAACTTCTGCAGGTTCAGATAGGAGATAAACAAAATGAACTCCCTTTCCTGAATTAACTATGTGTGTCGGTTCCGCCGGTAATGTGGACCATAAATACCTGAGAATTTTTCTCAGTCTTGAGCTTGTTACTCCGTCGCAGTCAACGACAAACGCTCTAACCCTTTCCAAAGTTTTTGAGTGATAGTAATTCCTTCTAAAATCGCAGTAGGGAATGTAAGCGTTTGAACGCCAAGTTATTTTCCATATATCTTCTGCTTTGACTCTGATAATCGTTCCACTTTCTAAAACATTCCCCTTCTTATCCTTTAAAGTCCCTAAAACAATAACAACATCGTCGTTTTCGTTCTTATCCGAGAATATCTCGTTGAAATACTCCTCAGACGAAAGCTCCAAAAACTTTGAGCTGAGAATGTCGTTTTTAGCCTCGAATTCCTCTTGTAGGCTGTTAGCTCTTTGGAATTCAAAGTTTTTATTCATCTCCTCGCTCCTTCCTTTCGTTTTCGGAAGGAGCGCCTGGTCTTCCCTTTTCCCTACTCTCGTGTTAAATTCTTATTTGGGCGATTTTTTAGTGAGAGTTGGGAACTGGGGCGCTTGCCGGGCGCTCCTCCCGTCTTTCCTCTCAACTCCTCCAATCTTACCAAATTTTCAAAGATTTAACCTACTTTTGTTTAATCGATAAGTAAACACGCAACTTTTGGAAATTTGAATATCCATTTTTCACCACATTTAACCTACTTTTCCCTTAGCCGACAAAAAAGCCGAAATTTCTGAGAAATTCAAATATCTATTTAAGGTTCAAAAGTTAATTAAAACAATTATTGCAATTACTCCAATTATTCTTTGAATGAATATCCAAAATTTTCTAAAAAGAAACCTTTAATATCAATCAAGGAAAAGTAGGTAAAATTAACTTATCTACAGACTTTTTGTTCTTTCAAAAATGAATAGGAAAAATGCCCTAAAAAAGAGAAAGGAATTACAACATAGAAGTTCTTGGACCTTGCATAGTCATAGCTCTTAACTTGAAACGCCCTAAAAAGTGGGAGGGATTTTGAAATCGTGCCTAAAGGGGAGGGAGAGAAAAATTGAAGGGGAAAAGATTTTTCTTTAAACTCGATTAAACCGAACTATTAGCTCTACCTTTTCAAACGACCATCACCTTACCGAAAAATTGAACGACCACTTGATTAGGCGCCAATTCCCTGTGAACACCCTCTTAAACGCTCAGAAATCGCAAAAATAGAGAGAATAGCTTATACCCCCTAATCAGAGTCAAAATCGCCAAGAAACGCTCAAAATCGCCCTCAGACGAGCTATAATCCTTTCCTATAAGCTCAGGAGAAAACCATTGAATAAAGAACAAAAACAGCTGGAAAGCATAAAAGAGCGTTTGAAACTCTACTCAGAAATCCTGAAAAACTTAACTATTCTTTTAATTGCAGTCGCAGGTGGAACAATCGGACTTCTATTCAAACTTTCAAATCCAATAGCTATCCCGCTACTTGTTATGGGACTATCATTAACAATAGGGATCCTATTCGGTATCTTCCGGTTATCTATCTCTATAAGAGAAACATTAGAGGAGCTCAAGAAATGGGAAAAGAACTCATAATTTCAATCATTGTCTCCACAATAGTAGGAATTGCCATATTACTCGCTGTTTACGCAATGGTCTCAATAACTAAAACAAAAGAAAATTAAAAATCCCCCTCTAGAAAAAAACAGCTAAAGTCTACTCATTTGTCTATATCTTATAACAGCTCGAACAATTAAAATTAAACAAAGAAT
>NZ_FXTM01000044.1 GCF_900182585.1 Balnearium lithotrophicum
CTTCTCTACTGGAGTCTTATAACCAAGACCTTGATGAGGCCTAACGAAGTTGTAAAAGTTTAGATACCTAAATAGTTTCCTGTTCATTTCATCAATTTTCGGCTCAGTCCCTTCTATCATCCACAGTTCCTTCTCCACCGTCTGTATGAACCTTTCAACGTGGGAATTGGTCTTGGGAGACCTCGGATAGCTAAATAGTGTTCAATACCCTTTCATTTAAGTTGATAGAAGATTCTCATTTTGCAGTATATACTTTCTGGGTTTGTTTGTTCTTAGTTCTCTCCGTGTTTTGATCTTTTTTGCCTTTCTATTTTATCCTTTTAAAGTTCCACGTAAGTGTTTCTTTTTGAAATTTTAAATGTTTAACAGAAAGACTTAGTTGAAATAATACTTGTTCTGTAGTTGAATTATCCAACTACAATGCTAATATTAAATTTCTTTTTAAAGTCATCCTTTACATCAATACTTAACTTTCTTCTTATAGAAAATTCTCGATAGTTCTTATTTACACCATTAAAAATGCCATTTGTTCCATCTGTTCCATTAAAACGTATCACCTGAACAGTACTTCTTGGAGGTACTTTAAGCTTCCTTGAAGACGAGATTTCAATTATCCTCCCATTTACACAAACAGTTGCCGAATAGAAATTTTGAGGGTATAAGAGCTTTTGTACATTTGATATGAGATATCGAAAATCAGGTTCTATTGTTACATTGTACAAATCAAAGAATTCCTTTAGCATTTTAAGATGAAAAACAACCTTTGTTTCCAAATTTGGCATCTGTTTTGAAGTTTCTAAACAGATGGCAGGGATATTTAGATTTTTTAAACAATAGTAAGTTAGAGATTTCCTCTGTTCGGGATGTTTTGTATCTTTATCAAAGGTTCGAGTATTATAGACAGGAATTTTCCACTTTCGGTTACTTATTTCCTTGTTTACATTTTTTGAGACATACCTTGCTATTTTTCCAAGTTCTATACCTTTATAAACTTCACCATCAATAACAATACACTGTCCCCAGAACCTTGGATTAAGGGAGTGAAAACCAAAACCGTCGTGTAACGTTAAAACAATATCAGGTTTAACCTCCTCTATGAAATTTTTGAGCCAGACTACTTTATCGTAATCTGGGTCTTTAGGAGACAAATTAGAAAATTTTCTATTCATGTCTCCATTGTATCCCCTCTGGTTAGCAAGAATAGAGACAAAGTTCATTCTTGGTGCTATAAAGAGCTCTCCCCTTTTAACTTTTACGTGTCTTAAAATGTCTGCCGCCTTGTAAGCTCCAGGTTCATTCCCATGTATACCACCAACTATGAGTACTCTTCCTCCCTTTTCCTTTCCCACAATGTGGGTTTCCTGAAGGGGAAGGGGAGGAAGCTTTATAAGAACACTTCCTTTTGAAGCAAAAGCTTCCTTAATACTGAAGAAGGGAAGGGAAAAAGCACCAATTAAACCTTTTATAAATTCTCTTCTCCAAGAATCTTCCATTGTTTCCCCTTCTTATAAATATATAACACTTTATTTGTAGTGGAATGATAGTTGTTAGATTTGTACCTCAATATCATTCTCGCAACGTAGAGATTTCCTAATTCATCCTTTGTTATCGTCAAGTCAGATATATCTATCTTTATCCATTTTTTCCTCTTCGTTATTCTTTTCTTATAACTTATCCAGGAGTTGATATCTCCTCTCTTCCAGACAAACCTTTCATCGTAGAGGGATAGGTAGGTAGCTATATCCTTTGGAGAATTCTCCCAAGCTTTTTTCCACTTCAGAATAAAGTTTATCAAGTCCTTCTTCTCATTTATGAACTCCTCTTTCGAAGAGAAGCTCAATTCAGAAACTATTACAACAGGTGTTCTCTTCGTTGATATGAGATTTTTAAGTACTCTAAGGTCTGGATTTTTTAATACTATACAACCGTTGGAGCTGTGAGGAGGTCTATGGGGATTGTTTGTTCCATGAATCCAAATTCCATGTCCATCTCTTTTTAGTATTTTCCTGTCTAATAGATTTGGATAGTTTAATGGAAATGCACCTAAACCATATATTGGAGGGAGATTTTCTCTCCAGTACATTGGGAAGTATATTCCTTCAGGTGTTCTTAAATCCCCTTCTCCCAATTTATCTCCAGGTCTCTTCCCGGTAATACAGTGGAACTTTTTTACAATAACTGGAAAGCCATTTTCCATCTTAACTACGTATAAGATTTCGCTGTTGAAGTTCAGAAAGAAGGTGGACACCCTAAAATAAGATTTGAACTCCAACAAAAGGAGGTGTCCACCAATGAAACAATTAAAGAAATTCAAAGGAACATCCCTGCACATATCAAATACACCCTTCAAAAAAACAATCAAAAGAGGAACGAAAATAAAAACAAAACTCGACCTAACAAAAGACCCAAACGTGAGAAAAAGACTTAAATGGATTCAACATTACGAAAAACACCAAAATGCAAGACTAACCTGCAGATACTTCGGAATAAGTCCAACCACCTTCTACAAATGGAAAAATAGATACAAAAAGTACGGTTTAGAAGGCCTCAAAGACAGAAACAAAAGACCCCACAGAGTAAGACAACCTCAGAT
>NZ_FXTM01000045.1 GCF_900182585.1 Balnearium lithotrophicum
ATCTGAGGTTGTCTTACTCTGTGGGGTCTTTTGTTTCTGTCTTTGAGGCCTTCTAAACCGTACTTTTTGTATCTATTTTTCCATTTGTAGAAGGTGGTTGGACTTATTCCGAAGTATCTGCAGGTTAGTCTTGCATTTTGGTGTTTTTCGTAATGTTGAATCCATTTAAGTCTTTTTCTCACGTTTGGGTCTTTTGTTAGGTCGAGTTTTGTTTTTATTTTCGTTCCTCTTTTGATTGTTTTTTTGAAGGGTGTATTTGATATGTGCAGGGATGTTCCTTTGAATTTCTTTAATTGTTTCATTGGTGGACACCTCCTTTTGTTGGAGTTCAAATCTTATTTTAGGGTGTCCACCTTCTTTCTGAACTTCAACATCTGCAAGAGGCACTGAAAGAGCTTGAAAGGGAAAACGAGGAAAGAGCGGAGGAACTCCTCACCAAATACTGCGACGAGCTCCTGAAAGATGAAGGAGTGAAGGTTGTGATTGACAACAAAACGGGTCAGTCAATTCCAGTTGAAGCTAAAACTCCAGAAGAAGCCCTCGCCGAAGCTCTCCAGAAACTCACACCGGGAGTAAAAACGATAGTTTGGGAGGACAAAGAATGCTAATTGCTAAACCGTGCCACAACTCGGAAGAAATTGCCGACTTCATAAATGCCTACGGGGAGTTTTTAGAAGGATGGGGAATAGTAGAGGGGACAAATCCCCCTGTAATCGTTCTCTACGTGAAAGAAGGTAAGGAGGAAGAGGTAAAAGAACTTTTAGACGAGTTTGGGAGTATCGAAACTCTTAAAACTCAAAAGACTTGTGATGAATGTCCACAGGAACCTTTCAATTTCTCAGAGGCAGTTGATGAATACAGCAAGACCATAAGGGTTATCAACCTATTCCTTCGTCTTGCAGAGAAATCAAAGAAAAATGAAGAGGAAAAGAAAAACAAAGAGGAGGTGTAAAGATGGCAAAGGTAGTTAAGTACAGGATTTCTGAATTGGAAATTCCACAGGGACTACTTCCCAGAGTCATAACGGGAACGGTTGAAGAAAAGGTTAAGGAATATGCAGACCTTATGGAAAACGGGGTTGAATTTGACCCGATAAAGGTATGGGAAAGAAAGGACGGAAGAATCTGGGTAGTTGACGGAGTCCACAGGATAGAAGCAAGCAAGAGGATAGGAAAGGAATTCATAGAAGGAGAACCGCTACCGATAAAGGATGAGCTCCACTACCGTATGGAGGCAATCAGGCACAATCTCAAACACGGACTTGCATTAAGGCCAGAGGAGAGGAAGCTCTGTGCCCAACAGCTCTACCTTGCAGGAGTTGACCCTGTTGACATTCAGAGGCTCTTTGGAGTGAGCGACAGAACGATTAGAAGGTGGCTGTCAGACGTCAAGAAAGACAAGAAAGAGGAACTATTCCAGAAGGCCAAAGAGTTAAGGGAGCAGGGTTATACCTTTGAGGAAATATCTAAAGAGTTAGGAGTATCTCTTTTAACGGTCTATCGCTGGTTTAATAAGAATGATTCTCAACAATTTATCAAAACGGACACGATGGCCAAAATGAAAAATATTGATAACGATTCTCAACAACTTAATCCAAGCTACTCCAACACTATACATTCCGATTCTCCATCCGTCAAGGACATTTTAGACGACCCTGAGAGACTGATAGAGGAAGAAGAAAGAGAACTTTCCTCTGCCGACGACGACATTCCCGAATCCGTCAGGAGGTTTGAAGACCCAGAACTTAAAGCCCAAGTGGTCAGGCAGATTCAGAAAATCAAGGAGAAGGAGAGGAGGAAAAAGGAGGTCAGGCTCAAAGAGCCTGAGGAAATCAAGGCCGAAATATGGGAAAAACTCTACGACCCCCTTGCAGAGTATCAAGTTAGGTTCTGCGAGGGAATAGGTTGTTCTCGTTCAATACATGGTGGACACCCTGGAGTTTTTTAATATATTCCTCAAACTTCTCTACTGGAGTCTTATAACCAAGACCTTGATGAGGCCTAACGAAGTTGTAAAAGTTTAGATACCTAAATAACTTCCTGTTCATCTCATCAACTGTCGGCTCAGTCCCTTCTATCATCCACAGTTCCTTCTCCACCGTCTGTATGAACCTTTCAACATGTGCATTGGTCTTGGGAGACCT
>NZ_FXTM01000046.1 GCF_900182585.1 Balnearium lithotrophicum
TTCACAGGGAATCAGAAGGACATAGTCATCTACATATTGGGAGTTCTTTCCACGATATCGACTCAGATATTCGCATTCTACTTTGGCTCATCAGTGGGTTCAAAGGAGAAAACTGAAATACTTAAAAATTTCCATACCAGACTTTAAGGAGACCTCCCCTTGCTTTTCTGCCGTTCACCTCCGGTTTTTTCCATTTTCAAAGTCTCATTTCCACTTTCAAAAATCTTTTAAATCATAAAAAGAAAGGAGGTAAAAACAGCATGTTTGCATATATTGGAGGAAAGTGCAAAATAGCGAAGTGGATAATTTCCAACTTCCCGCAAAACTACAAGAACATGACCTACGTAGAAGTTTTCGGTGGAGCGGGATGGGTTTTGTTCAAAAAAGAACCTTCACTTGTTGAAGTCTATAACGACAACGATGAGCTACTCGTTAACCTCTTTATCGTTTTGAGAGACCATTTCCAAGAATTCAAAAGAAGAGCCAAAAGAACCTTGCACTCACGGCGTCAGTACCAAATGGCAATAGAACAGCTCAAGGCAGGCTATTTTCGGGACAACATAGATAAAGCCCTTCTTTATGCCATCACCGTAGTTCAGTCCTTTTCAGGAACAAGGAACAGCTGGGGATACTATATTTCTGCTAATAATAGAAAAACAAGTAGCACCCGTTGGCTTCCGTTCTTAAGAAAGCTCAACCAGATAAGGAAAAGGCTTTCCACGGTTCAAATAGAGTGTCTTGACTTCCGAAAAGTCATAGAAAAATACGACACTCCTAATACTCTTTTCTATCTTGACCCTCCTTATGTTCAGAAAGAACACTACTATCGCATAGGTTTTACGGAAAAAGACCACCGAGACCTTGCGGAAATTCTGAAAAACATCAAAGGGAAGTTTGTCCTTTCCTACTACCCTTGCGAACTGGTTGAGAAGCTGTATAAGGGTTTCAATTGGCACACCAAAGAAGTAAGTAAACCGAGTTATGGAGTAACGGTTTATTCAAAAGTGAGGAGCCGCCCAAGAGGGACGGAGCTCCTCATAAAGAACTACTAACCCCCAGGAGTCCCCTTGTAAGGGGACTTTCTTATTCTATCATATGAACGTTAATACGAACATTTATTGTGTTTTTGATTTTCTTTACAATAACTATATGAAAGATTGGCAGAAAGCTTTGAAACTCTTAAGGAATAAAGAAAAGGATGTCCACCTTACGATAAATCCTGAACTATGGGAGATTTTCAGAAAGGCTTGTAAAAAAGAGGGAGTCACTCCCAATCAGAAAGTATCAGAACTCATACTCCATTACCTTGAAGAAGAGGGCATACTTGCCGAATACCTAAAAGGTGATTAGGGGAAATTTTGAAAAAATGTGGAACACCATTTTGAAAAAAAATGGAACACCTGAACATAGCAAATTCTTACTTAAGAGGTTAAGATATTGAAACACAAAGGTTATCTTGTCCCGATATATCCCGTCAAGTCCCAGATAGTCCCGTTTTTAAGCGTTCCACTTTTTTTTCAAAAATAATGTTACCAAACAGATTTTATCTATTCCTTTAGTCTCTAAGATTTCCCTTGTAAACAGTGCATTTTCTAAAGTGTTTCTGCTTTTTTTCTCTTCAATAATTTTATCTTCAGGAATACCAAGTTCAACTAAAAATCTCTTCATAGTACTTGCTTCACTTTCAGAGTTCCTAAAAACAGAACCTCCGGAAACTAAGATAGCTTTCTTTATTGTTGAAGTTCAGAAAGAAGGTGGACACCCTAAAATAAGATTTGAACTCCAACAAAAGGAGGTGTCCACCAATGAAACAATTAAAGAAATTCAAA
>NZ_FXTM01000047.1 GCF_900182585.1 Balnearium lithotrophicum
ATCTGAGGTTGTCTTACTCTGTGGGGTCTTTTGTTTCTGTCTTTGAGGCCTTCTAAACCGTACTTTTTGTATCTATTTTTCCATTTGTAGAAGGTGGTTGGACTTATTCCGAAGTATCTGCAGGTTAGTCTTGCATTTTGGTGTTTTTCGTAATGTTGAATCCATTTAAGTCTTTTTCTCACGTTTGGGTCTTTTGTTAGGTCGAGTTTTGTTTTTATTTTCGTTCCTCTTTTGATTGTTTTTTTGAAGGGTGTATTTGATATGTGCAGGGATGTTCCTTTGAATTTCTTTAATTGTTTCATTGGTGGACACCTCCTTTTGTTGGAGTTCAAATCTTATTTTAGGGTGTCCACCTTCTTTCTGAACTTCAACACTTTTTCAGAAACTCTAAGAATCCTAAACTCGGACTTTGAATCGAGCAAATGGCTAAACGGGTCTAATTTAAGTTCATCCGAAGGTGAAAATGTAAATACAGGTTCCTTTGAGTATTCATCCAAGCCCAAAGCTTTTGCACCAGAGACTGTAATCAGGGAAAAGAGCTCCCTGACACTCACTCTTCCACTTAGGGAGTAGTAAAGAGTTCTTAATTCATCTGTTATTGATAGATTAACGTTACTACTCAAACCGTCCGTTCCAAGACCTAACTTGTCATAGCCCAACAGGTGTTCAACCTTTGGGAATCCAACTTTAAGGTGAAGGTTGCTTCTTGGACAGAGAACGATTGAAGCTCCTGCCTCCATTAACCTATCAAGTTCACTTTCAGATAGATTTGTACAGTGAACCGCTATGAGGTTCTCGTTGAGAGCCCCAGCCTTTTCTATATAGTCAACAATATTCTTAGAACAGACCCATTCGTACCTCTTTCTACCTAAGAGAGGATATATCCTCTTCTCAAAAAGGTTTTCCTCACACCTTGCAAACTTTTTCTCCTCAACAGTTTCTCCAAGGTGCATTTGAAATTTGAATCCCCTTTCTAAACTCTCCTTTGAAATTTTCTTAAGTGCTTCAAATGAAACGGAGTAGATAGAGTGGGCAGAAAGGGGAAAGGCCAACCTTTCAGGGTTAAATTTCCTGCCTATAAACTCAGAAAAAGCAGTAACTTTAATGTGTTTAAATTTAAATTTGGGGGAAATACCAAATGATGATATATCTCCAACGTAGTATATTCCAAAGGAAAAGAGTTCCCCTTCTGCTTTCTTTAAAGCCCTTTCAATGTCTTCTTTTGTTAGAAGAGGTCTCTTTCCTACAATCCAGATTAGCCAGTCAAAGAAGGATGAAAAATTATCGGGACTGAAGGAAAGGTTTGAGAGCTCCAAGTGGGTGTGAGCATTAACAAAGGGTGGATAAAGGTATCCCTTTAAGTTGACTATTTTATGAAACTTTCCTTCAGGAATTCCCTTAAAGTAAGCATCAATTATTCCATCCTTTACGACAACCGAACCGTTTTTAATTACTTCCCCAGAATGGGTAACGATATAAGGGGCTTTAATCAGAGTATTCAATTTTTTCTCCTTAAAAGAAGAGCCCCCTACTTGGGGGCAGCCTAATTGTGAGGAGGGAGAGATGGAGCATCTGGATGGGGAACAATAGTAAAAATTTTCAAGTTTGTCAAGTCCTTGTTCTCGTTCAATACATGGTGGACACCCTGGTGTTTTTTAATATATTCCTCAAACTTCTCTACTGGAGTCTTATAACCAAGACCTTGATGAGGCCTAACGAAGTTGTAAAAGTTCAGATACCTAAATAACTTCCTGTTCATTTCATCAACTTTCGGCTCAGTC
>NZ_FXTM01000048.1 GCF_900182585.1 Balnearium lithotrophicum
CAGCTAACAACCTAATCAAACAACCCTGAAAAACAACCTAAACACCAATTTATAGGGGGAAGGAATGTCTTATCGTCTAATGGATATTATAGACCTTTCCAAGCTCTATGGTGATGTAGAACCTCACTACACTTGGAGAGTGTACATCAACAAGGACACACAAACAGGTCGTTATAAGGTTGTAATAAGCGGATTATCGCGAAAAGAGTACCTGAATATATATGGGACACGCCAAGAAGTAGAAGCTAAGCTCAAATCCCTCATAAAGCACTTAGGAAAAACTCTCTCTTCCCTATAAACTTTCAAAAGGGTGTTTTTGTTGGGTGTTTTTTTTGTTGTTAGTTGTAATTCAAGCGCAGGAGCGTAGCGGAAGCGGAGCTCCGAGCATTGAATTCCCGCACAGGCGCAATAACCGTTAATGCGTGGCAAAACCTTAAATTCGCCTGTGCGGTCTCCCTGAATAACCTTAAATGCGTGGTATGTAGGCGGATGCCTACTCTCTTCACTATCTCAGAGCTCCCTGTCTATGTGAGGGAGCTCCTCTATGTTGTGAGGGAGCTCCTCTATGTTTACTTGAATACTATTAAAATAAAGATGAACGCTTAAGTTAACTCATTGCAGTTCAATGCTTTTCTCAAGTTTTAACTCTCTTCTTATCTCTCTCACTCTCTCTATAGTGTACTATCGTACAGATATAGATATGGGAATTTATTGATTTACAAAGGATTGGAGAAATTTTAGTGTCATCAATGATACTTGAAGTGTATTCAATGACACTAAAAGTATCTTGACGAGATACTTAAGGATACTTAAAATTGATATTAAATTACTTTTATAGGAGGTGTAGCAATGGCTTTAAAGCTGAAGGGTAAAAATCTAAGGTTTAAAGGTCTAATTACTGAAGATGGAGAAGTTATCCCTATCGAACTAATGTTTGATGCATTCATTCCGAGAAGTCCAAAGGATAAAGAGCCCTATGTTAAGGTCTATGGAGAAAAGGTTTTAGATGTCATCAGAAGTAAAAAACTTAAAGCATCTGAATTAGAAGTCTTTATGTGGTTTATTGGTAAATCAAGCAATAAAAACTATTGGGCTAATGAATGGATTACTGTTGATTATGGAGACTTAGCTAAGGAATTAAATCTTTCATTAATAACAGTAAAAAGAGCTATTAAGGTTCTTCTTAAACTAAAGTTCATAGTCCAATGGAAGCCACGCAAAACAGTATTTAGGCTTAATCCTGATTACTGTTTTAAGGGCGGTGCAGTAAGTAAGCAAAAGGTTAAAGAGGAAGAGCTAAAAAGAGGGGTAGAAGAGGAAAGCGTAGAGGAGTACTTAGAGAATACAGCTAACAACCTAATCAAACAACCCTGAAAAACAACCTAAACACCAATTTATAGGGGGAAGGAATGTCTTATCGTCTAATGGATATTATAGACC
>NZ_FXTM01000049.1 GCF_900182585.1 Balnearium lithotrophicum
GCACCAACAGTTCTTCCACCTTCCCTTATCGCAAACCTCAATCCTTCCTCAATGGCTACCGGCTTCAGTAACTCCACCTCAAACGTTACGTTGTCTCCAGGCATTACCATCTCTACTCCCTCTGGGAGCTTCACCTTTCCTGTTACGTCTGTCGTCCTGAAGTAAAACTGTGGCTGGTATCCGTTGAAGAATGGTGTGTGCCTTCCTCCTTCCTCTTTTGACAAGATGTATACCTCTGCCTTGAACTTCTTGTGGGGCTTGATTGAACCAGGCTTGGCTACTACCATTCCCCTCTCTACTTCGTCCTTTCCTACTCCTCTTAAGAGTACTCCTATGTTGTCTCCAGGTAGAGCCTCTTCAAGTATCTTCCTGAACATCTCTATTCCTGTTGCTACTGTCTTTATTGGCTCTTCCCTGAGTCCTACTATTTCTACTTCTTCTCCTACTTTTAATGTTCCTCTCTCTACCCTTCCTGTTACTACTGTTCCACGTCCAGAGATTGAGAATACGTCCTCTATTGGCATGAGGAATGGCTTGTCTACTTCTCTTACTGGCTCAGGTACGTACTCGTCAAGGGCGTTTACTAATTCGTATATTGGTTGGCACCACTCACAGTCTGCTGATGTACACTCCAATGCTTTTAACGCTGAACCTCTTATTACCGGTACTTCGTCTCCTGGGAATCCGTACTCGTTGAGGAGTTCCCTTACTTCTAATTCAACTAACTCCAATAGCTCTTCGTCGTCTACCATGTCTACTTTGTTGAGGAATACTACTATGTATGGAACGTTAACCTGTCTTGCAAGAAGTACGTGCTCCCTCGTCTGAGGCATTGGGCCGTCTGCTGCTGATACTACCAAGATTGCTCCGTCCATCTGAGCTGCACCGGTTATCATGTTCTTGATGTAGTCTGCGTGGCCCGGGCAGTCTACGTGGGCGTAGTGGTACTTGTCTGATTCGTACTCTACGTGGGCTGTTGCAATTGTGATTCCCCTTTCCCTCTCTTCTGGGGCTTTGTCAATCTGGTCGTAGGATACTTCCTGAGCCTTTCCTGCTAAGGCAAGGCAGTGGGTGATTGCTGCTGTGAGGGTTGTTTTTCCGTGGTCAACGTGACCTATCGTTCCCACGTTCTTGTGGGGTTTCTTCCTTTCAAATTTCTCCTTTGCCAT